>NZ_AUAG01000007.1:0-121281 GCF_000428605.1 Thioalkalivibrio sp. ALE19 | reverse complement strand
GCCCGGAGCAAGGTTCCCGGGCGAGCTCCGGGTGCCCTTCTTTGGGTCCTTTCTTGGGCAAGCAAGAAAGGACCTCGCGGCGCGCTCGCGAGAGAGCGCAACACCCCCGGCGGCAGCCGAAAACCGCCGACTCCGCAGCGCCAGCTCAAGGCCCGCGGCAGCGATCAAGCACAGGCACCAGCAGCCCGTTCGCTTGCAAGCAAGCTCCCGCAACCGGTTACCCCCAGACGGACCCGACCCCGAACACCAGTGCGGCCACCATCAGCGCCAGCACCAGCCCGAACCAGGGGTTCGCGATGTGCGGGTGGTCCGACCAGGCCCCGCGCTTGTAGCCGGTAATCATCGCGCCGATCAGGCGGATCCGCAGGATGAACTGATAGGTGAACACGGCCAGCACGTGGATGCCGATCACGATCAGCAACAGATCGAAGTTCCAGTTGTGCAGCCGCGTCATCGTACGTTCGACGTCGCGGCTGACGGAATCGGCCAGCGGCCCCTGGTTGAAGATGTCGTCATTGGCGAACAGTCCGGTCACCGCCTGCACCAGCAGCAGCACCAGCATCAGCAGGATCGCCCAGCCACCCAGCGGGTTGTGGCCGAGGTATTCGGGAGCCGTGCCGCGCAGCCGGCCCCACGCGTAACGCGCGACCGTCACCGGCCCCGCCAGCCAGTGGCGAAAACGCGCCGTCTCGCTGCCGACAAAGCCCCACACGATGCGGAACAGCAGCAGCCCCAGCACGGTGTAGCCCAGCCACTTGTGCCACCGGAACAGCATGAATTCGGTGCTGGTGTACCACAGGCCCACCAGACACAGCAGCAGTCCCCAGTGAAACACCCGCGTCGGCCAGTCCCAGACCTTCACCCGCAGGGCATCCGCGTTGCCACCGGTCATTCCGTTCATTCCTCGTCCTCTCGTTCATAGCCCGTCAGTTCCACGAAGCCGCGGCCCAGACGCTCGCCCTCCTGATCACGGATGTCCACCGCGCCTTCCCAGTAGGGAATGACCGTATCCATTTCCTGAAATTCCCGCACCGCTTCCACACGGAAACGCCGGGGCGCGCTGCCATCCGGCGGCGTGACCGTCATCGCCCACACCACCGGATAGTGGTTTCCCGAAGGCATGCGCGCATGCCGCAGCGGTTCGAGCTCCACGTGTTCCGGGCGCAGCTCGTGATCCCGGGCATCGGCCGGCATCCAGCGGCCCTTCGAAAGCTCATGGGGCGTGCCGTCATCGCGCCGCAGCTGGTAGTACATCAGGTCGGTCCCGTCGTCGAACTGCAGGGCAAACCAGTTCCAGCCGATCTGGCCCTCGGCCAGGGCGCCGCTGCTCCATTCGCGGTCCAGCCAGGCCTGCCCCGAAAGCGCCCGTTCCGCCCCGTCCGCATCGCGCAGGGTACCGCGCGCGGCGATCCGCGGGACCGAGTAGTAATAGGACGCATTGCCCGGCTCCGGCCCCTTCTGGCTCAGACCCGCCTCGCCCTGCAGCACCGGGGCGCGCTCCGGCTCCAGCTCCAGTTCCAGCTCACGCCCGTCCACCGTGAACCGCAGGTCCCAGGTGTCGCCCTCCAGGCCGGCCAGCGCCCAGTCCTCCAGCCACACCCGGCCCACCGGCTCGCTGGCACCCGCCAGCCCGGCGGCATCCCGGGCAAAGCGCTCCTCCGAGGCGTGCCAGTCGCCCTCCACGTCGAGGATCGCGGCATGCGCCATCCACAGCCGCGGCGTGGCCCAGCCCGACCCGTGAAACACCGGATCGCCCTCCAGTTCCGGCGCCAGCGCCACCCGGAAGAAGGTGATGTGGAAGCCGTGGCGTCCACCGTCGGGGTCATCCAGATTGCCGGTCAGATACCACCACTCGTTGCGAAACCCCGGGTGGGGGCCATGATCCCGCGGGAACTCGAACGCGCGCGGCTCCTCGGCCCGGCGAAAGCCCTCGACGTCCTCCTCGCCCAGGGCATCGGCGACGCGCAGCGCGGTCCCCTCTTCGTCGGACGCGGGGTCCGGCGGCTCCCCGCCACAGCCCGCCAGCCACACACCCGGCAGCAACAGCACAAGCAGCCCCGCTCGCAGCATGCCCCGCATCAGGTCACCTCCCGCAACGCCGGCAGCAGACGCATCCGGGCCATGCGCCAGGCCGGCCACAACGACGCCAGCAGCGCGGCCACCATCCCCACGGCCACGGTGCCCGCGACCTCACGCCCGGGCCAGCGCAGGTCCATGCCCCAGCCGAAGGCCTGACGGTTGATCACCTCGATCAGGATCCAGCCCATGCCCAGCCCCGCGGGGATCGCCGCCAGCACCGCGAACAGCCCGAGCACCCCGCCCTGCAGCAGCACCAGCCCGCGCACGCCCCGCGGCTCCAGCCCCAGGCTGCGCAGCGTCGCGAATTCGCGGGCGCGCTCCATCTGCAGGGCCATCAGGGCGCCGAGGATGGCGATGAAGGCGACCACCAGGGTGATGACCCGCAGCAGATGGGTCACCGCGAAGGTGCGGTCGAAGATCGCCATGGATTCCCGTTCCAGCTCCGCCGGCCGGGTCACGATCGCGGCCGGATCGCGCTGCGCCAGCCACGCCTCCAGGCGCTCGACCGCGGCCTCCGGATCGACATCCGGCGGCAGCACCAGCCCGAACGAACCCACGCCCTCCGGCGCGGGCCCGTCCCGGGCGTAGGCGCCGTGGGGGATCATCACGCGGCCCTGCGGGGTCGCGTAGTCGCGGTAGACCCCGGCGACCGTAAACGTACGACGCCCGCCCGGCACCGCCAGCTCAAGATCGTCACCCGCCTGCAGGTCGTGGTGGGCGGCGAAGGGTTCGGTCACCAGCACGGCGTCGCCGGCGGCCATGCGGTCCGCCAGACCGTCCCGGGGACCATCCACCTCCAGCAGCGGCAGATGCTCCAGCCAGTCCGGGTGCGGCCGCACCACGAACAGCTCGACCCGACCCGCGTCGCTGCCGGTCTCCACCGTGGTACCGGTACTCAGCGATTCGGCCCCGGACTCGCTCAACAGCGGCCCGGCCCAGTCCTGCGGCAGCCGCGCCGAATCCCGTGCCGCGGCCGGCGCGACCGGAGTGACATAGAGATCGGAGGTGAGGGCCTGCCCCAGCCACTGCTCCACGCTGCCGCGAAAACTGCCCACCATCACCGACACCGCGATGGTCGCGGCCAGAGCCAGGGTCAGGGCCGAGACGGCCGGACCACTGCGCGAGAGACTGCGCTCCAGGCTGCGCAACCCGATCCGCGTCAGGGTCCGACCGGCGCTGGCGACGGCGAGACCGCGCAGCGCCCACGCGAGGATCCACGGCAGCAGCAACACGAACCCGGCGATCAGCAGGAAAAGCCCGAAGAACGCCCCCGGCAGCCCGCCGAGTGCGCTGATCAGTATCAGCGTCCCGGCCGCCAGCAGGATCAGGGAGGCCGCCGCCACGCGTTGCACCCGCCGCCGTGCCCGCAACTCGCCACCCCCCGCCCCCTGCGCCGAGGGGCCCGCGTGGCGGGCCGCTTCCAGTGCCGGGGCCAGCGCGGCCAGCAGCGCCACGCCCACGCCCAGCACCAGCACGGCCAGCAGCGCCAGTGGGCGGGGCGTGACCTGGGTAACGGCCGCGACAAAGAAATGATCGGTGACGGTCTGCGCCACTTGTGCAACCAGCGCCTGCGCCAGCGCGACCCCGGCCAGCGCCCCCAGCAGCGTCCCGATCAGTCCGACCAGCGCGGCCTCCAGCAGGACCACGGCGACGACCCGACCGCGTCCCACCCCCAGCAGGCGCAGGCTGGACAGGACCTCGCGCCGGCGCAGCACCGAAAATGTCTGGGTGTTGTAGACCAGAAACGCCGCGATCAGCAGCGCCAGCAGACTCATCGCCGTCAGGTTGATGCGAAACGCCCGAGCCAGCTCGCGCGAGGCCTGATCGCGTGCCCCGGACGCGACGATCTCCAGCTCCTCGGGGTTCACCCCCGCGGCCCCGGCGGCCTGCTCCAGCGCGCGTTCCATCGCCCGCTGCGCCTCGGCATCCTCCAGCCGCAGGTCGATGCGGTCGAGGCGCCCGTCGCGCCCCAGCAGGATCTGGGCGGTGGCGATGTCGGTCACCCACACCCGCCCGTCGTCCTCGCCGGCGCCGTCGGCCGCGAGCACCCGCACCGCGTGGCGCCCGTCGGCCGCCTGCAGTTCGACCCGGTCGCCATCCGCCGCATCCTGCTCCGCGAACCACTGGCGTGGCGGCAATACCGTCCCGGGCTCGCTCAGCAGCCGCTGCACGGGTGCCGCGCCGATGTCCGAGGCGGCGCCGCGGAACGGCCCCTCGGCGAACGGATCCACGCCCAGCAGGTAGATACTGCGGCCATCTTCCAGCCGCGCGGCCCCCTCCACCACCGGCGCCGTCTCCCGCTGGCCGGCGGTGCGCAACTCCGCATACACGGCCTCGGCGAAACCCTGTGGCGGCCCCAGCACCTGGTGGGTGGCGGTGCCGGCCACGGCCTCCATGGAACGGTCGAAGGCGCGCTGCGCGGACTGATTGGCCAGATCCACCGCCAGCACCACGGCCACCGCGATCACCACCCCCAGCAGGGTCAGCACCCGCTGCAGGGGCCGGCGGCGCCAGTCGCGCATCCACGCCCGCCAGATCAGCCCCATGGCCGTCAGCCCTCCCGCAGACGGCCGTCGTGCATGGTGTGGATGCGGTCGAGGCGGCCGGCCAGTTCCGCGCTGTGGGTCACCAGCAACAGGGCACTGTCATGCGTGGCTACCTGCTCCAGCAGCAGCGAGAAGACCGACTCGCCAGTCACCGAATCGAGGTTGCCGGTCGGTTCGTCGGCCAGGATCAGGGCCGGCTGGTGCACCAGCGCGCGGGCGATGGCCACGCGTTGCTGTTCCCCGCCGCTGAGGGCTTCGGGCAGGCGTCCGCCCAGCCCTTCCAGGCCGACCGCCGCCAGCGCGGCGTCCGCACGCCGGCGACGCTCCGCGACCCGCGCCCGGCGGCCGGAAACGTCGTCGGGGAGCCCGGCCAGCTCCAGTGCCAGCATCACGTTCTCGCGCGCATCCAGAGTCGGGATCAGGTGGAACGACTGGAACACGATGCCGGCGACACGCCGGCGCAGTCGCGTGCGGCCGGCCTCGTCCAGGGCGCCGAGGGAAGTGCCCGCCAGCCGCACCTCGCCCTCGCCCGGGTGCTCCAGCCCCGCGGCCAGGTGCAGCAGGGTAGACTTGCCGGAACCGCTCTCGCCGACGATCGCCACCCGTTCCCCCGGCGCCAGCGTCAGATCCACCCCGCGCAGCACCGGCGTCTCCGGCGCGCCGGGATAGACGAACGTCAGCGCGGCCACGTTCAGAACAGGATCCTGCGACGGGGCAGCGGATGGGGACGGCGACGAAGACATGCTCGGCTCCAGACGGGGTCAAACAAGCGACCGGGCGCAGCCCCGAAGGTTCGCGCGAGTGCTCAAACCGGTGCAAGCATCGCACGCAAGCACTTGAGTGGAACAGAGGATCCGTTAGAATAACGGGACCTGCCACAAGGGAACGCATGATGAAACGCCGAACACGCTGTCGATCTATCGTCGCCCGGCCGTAAGCACTGCGCACCCTTCTCCGCCGCTGCCGCCGGGCCTCATGACACAAGAGCGCCGGGAGGCGGCCGGATCCTGCGATCTGCCCCGTCCTGGAAATCCGATTACGACGGTCCCTCGTCGTCACCGCGCCGCGCGTGCCGGTGATCCGCCAGCGACCGCCGGGAGCAGGGCATGGAACACAACCTCGAACAGTCCATCATCGAACTGCGCGAACTGGTCCGGCTGGACGACCGCGCCGGCCTGGATGAGCTGCTGGATTACATGCGCATCCAGGACATTGCACATGCGCTGATGGAGCTGCCCGCGGACGCCGTTACCCCGATCTTCAACCGGCTGCATCCCGGGCGCAAGGCCGACGTCTTCGCCTATCTCGACATCCCCTTCCAGCTGCGACTGCTGGGTGCGTCGTCACGCGAGGATGCGCGCTTTCTGCTCTCCGAGATGGAGACCGACGACCTCACCGCGCTGCTGCAGACCCTGGACGCCGAACGCCTGCGCGAATACCTGCGCCTGCTGCCGTTCCGCGCCATCCGCCGTGCCCTGAAGCAGCTCAACTACCCCGAGGATTCGGTCGGCCGGGTGATGTCGCCGTCGGTGGTCGCGGTGGCCCCGGACTGGACGCTCAAGCGCGCACTGGCCCATGTGCGGCGCACCGGTGACGAACACTCCAACAACGTGATCTTCGTGGTCGACGATGACCGCACCCTGCTGGCCGCCATCCCCATCCGGCGCTTCCTGCGCGCCGAGCCCGACAGCCCGGTACGCAGCCTGATCGACGACGAATCGCCCTACACCGTGCAGGTGGACGCCGACCGCGTCGAGGCCGCGCGGCGCATCCAGCACTACGACATCGAGAGCCTGCCGGTGGTGGGCGACAACGGCGAGCTGCTGGGCGTGGTCACGGTGGACGACGTCATGGACGTGATCGAGGCCGAGTCCACCGAGGATTTCCACAAGCTGGGTTCGGTGGGCAACCTCCCGCTGAGTCCGCGCCAGGCGAGCCCGTTCCTGCTGTATCGCAAGCGGGTCGGCTGGCTGCTGGGGCTGGTGGCGTTCAACACCCTGGGCGCCCTGATGATCTCGCAGTACGAGGAGGCCATCGAGGCGGTGGCGGTGCTGGTGTTCTTCCTGCCGCTGATCATCGACTCCGGCGGCAACGCCGGGGCGCAGAGCTCGACCCTGATGGTGCGCGCGATGGCCACCGGCGAGGTCACCACGCGCGACTGGCTGCGCCTGTGGGCCAAGGAACTGGGCGTGGCCACCGGGATCGGCGTCAGCATGGGGATCGCGGTATCGCTGCTGGGTCTGTGGCGCGGCGGCATGGAGATCGCGGTGCTGGTGGCGGTCGCGATGACCCTGATCGTGGCCTTCGCCAGCATGGTCGGCATGCTGCTGCCGGTCATCCTGCGCAGCCTCAAGCTCGACCCCGCGACCGCCAGCGTGCCACTGGTCACCGCCATCGCCGACCTTGGCGGCATCGCCATCTATTTCTCGCTGGCCGTGGCCATGCTCGGACTTGCCACGCCGGCCTGAGGGGAATCCGCATGAGTCCGACCGATCACGACATCGACAACCTCCCCGACACCCTGCGCACCGCCCTGGAGCAGGGCTCCGACGGCCCGCTGAACGCGATCTGCAACGCGCATGCGGCACCCGACCTGTCGGACGCGCTGGAGACCCTGCCCGAGGATCAGGCAGTCGCCTTCTTCCAGCGTCTGGAGCCGGCCTGCGCCGCGCCGGTGTACGCGCACCTGGAGCCCGATCATCAGTCCCGGGTACTGGCCGCGCTGGACGAGCAGCAGGCCGCGGACCTGGTCGCCGCCCTTTCGCTGGACGACGCCGTGGCGGTGATCGACGGCCTGGGCGACGAGCATGCCGACTCACTGATGGAAACCCTCCCGGCGGAGAGCCAGGAGGCGGTCGGATCACTGCTCGCCTATCCGGAGGAGAGCGCCGGCCGCGTGATGACCCCGGAGTACGTCACCGTGCAGCCCGAATGGACGGTGAACGAAGCCATGGAGCATCTGCGCGCCAACCACGAGGTCGCGGAGACCGTGAACACGGTGTTCGTGACCACCGCGGCCGGCGAGCTGCTGGCCTGGGTGCGGCTGAAGGAGCTGCTTCTGGCACGGCCGTGGAACCGGGTATCGGAACTGATGCACACCGACGTGGCCAGCATCACCGCCGAGGAGGACCGCGAGGAGGCGGCCCACCGCATCAGCCACTACGACCTCAACGTGCTGCCGGTGGTCGACGACCAGGGCCACATGCTGGGCATCATCACCGTCGACGACGTCATGGACGTGCTGCGCGCGGAAACCACCGAGGACTTCCACCGCATGGCCGCGGTGGGCGACGTGGTGCTGTCGCTGCGTGACGCCAGCATGGGCCTGCTGTACCGCAAGCGCATCGGCTGGCTGCTGATCCTGGTGGTGGTCAACATCTTCGCCGGGCTGGCGATCGCCCGCTACGAGGCGGCCATCGAGGCGGTGGTCGCCCTGGTCTTCTTCCTGCCGATGGTGATCGCTACCGGCGGCAACACCGGTTCGCAGGCCGCAACCCTGGTGGTGCGCTCGCTGGCGGTCAACGATGTCCGATTGCGCGACGCCTGGCGCCTGGGGGGCAAGGAACTGGTGGTCTCGACCGCGCTGGGCGTGACCCTGGCGGCCGCCATCTGGCTCTCCGGCAACTGGCTGGGCTCGCTGGAGGTCGCCAACGCCATCGCCCTGGGCATGTTCCTGGTGGTGGTGTTCGGCGCGATGTTCGGCATGCTCCTGCCGTTCGGCCTGACCGCCCTGCGGCTCGACCCGGCGGTGGCCAGCGCGCCGCTGATCACCTCGGTGGTCGACATCGGGGGCATCCTGATCTATTTCGGCGTGGCCGTGGCGGTGCTGGGCCTGTAACGGGCATCACCGCCGCACAAGCACCCGCGCGGCCTGCGGCGGCTCGGCAGGCCCGCGCGACTGCGTTAGACTCGGCACCCGATCCGGCCCGACCCAGCACGCGAGTACACGACCATGAGCACGCCTCCCGTCCGGCACCGCACCGTCCCCGTCCGCGTTGGTCCCGTGACCGTGGGCGGCGAGCATCCCGTGGTGGTCCAGTCGATGACCAACACCGACACCGCCGACGCCCTGCGCACCGCGGTCCAGGTGGCCGAACTGGCGCGCGCCGGCTCGGAGATCGTGCGCATCACGGTCAACTCGGCCGATGCCGCGAAGGCGGTGCCGGAGATCCGCGAGCGGCTCGACGCGATGGGCCTGGACGTGCCGCTGGTGGGGGACTTCCACTTCAACGGCCACAAGCTGCTGACCGAATACCCCGAATGCGCCGAGGCCTTGGCCAAGCTGCGCATCAATCCGGGCAACGTCGGTCGCGGCTCGAAGCGCGACACGCAATACCAGGCGATGATCGAGACCGCCATCCGCTTCGACCGTCCGGTCCGCATCGGCGTGAACTGGGGCAGCCTCGATCAGGAACTGCTGGCGCGCATGATGGACGAGAACGCGCAGCGCCCGGAGCCGCTGGAACCCCAGGCGGTGATGGAGCAGGCCCTGATCACCTCGGCGCTGGAGAGCGCCGCCGAGGCCGAACGCATCGGCCTGCCGCATGACCGCATCATCCTGTCGGCCAAGGTCAGTGGCGTGCAGCCACTGATCCGGGTTTACCAGGATCTGGCCGCGCGCTGCGACTACCCCCTGCACCTGGGCCTGACCGAAGCCGGCATGGGGGCCAAGGGGATCGTCGCCTCCACCGCCGCGCTGTCCGTCCTGCTGCAGCAGGGCATCGGCGACACCATCCGTATCTCGCTGACCCCGGAGCCCGGCGGGGACCGCACGCAGGAGGTCAGCATCGCGCAGGAGATCCTGCAGAGCATGGGCCTGCGCAGCTTCCTGCCCTCGGTGGTGGCCTGCCCCGGCTGCGGCCGCACCTCCAGCGAATATTTCCAGCACCTGGCACAGGACATCCAGAGCTACATCCGCCAGCAGATGCCGACCTGGCGCCAGCACTACCCCGGGGTCGAGGAGATGACCGTCGCGGTGATGGGTTGCGTGGTCAACGGTCCCGGCGAGAGCAAGCATGCCGACATCGGCATCTCCCTGCCCGGCACCGGGGAGCAGCCGGTCGCGCCGGTCTACGAAGACGGCGAGAAGACCGTGACCCTCAAGGGCGAGCATATCGCCGAGGACTTCCAGGCCCGCGTCGAGGCCTACATCGAACGCCGCTACGGACAGGCCGGATGAGCGTGAGCGCCGACCACGACCCGCAACTACTGCGACGCGTGCAGGCCCTGTTCGAGGATCCGCGCATTCAGGGCTGCAACTGGCAGCCGCGGCTGTTCTGGCACCCGACGGAAAGCGGCGGTGCCTTCGGTCCGCCGCGGGTGGACCCGCGCGAACTGGAGGTGTTCCTGGCGACGGTGGCGGGCGAGGCCTCGCAGTGTCTCGACGCCCTCGAGGCCGATTGGCCCGGGCGCGGCCGCTTCCTGGCCGCCAACGCCCGGCGCCACGAACTGCCGCTGTTCACCCGCGCCTGAGCCCCGCTTACTCCTCCGGTCCGTCCGCAGCGCAGACCCGGTTGCGGCCTTCGGCCTTGGCCCGGTAGAGCTGCTCGTCGGCGCGCGCCACCACCCGCAGCGCGGAGCGGCGCGGCTGGCACTGCAGACTCGCCACCCCGAGGCTGGCGGTCACGTGATCCGCCACTTCGGACCCCGGGTGCGGGATGGCAAGCTCGGTGATGGCGACGCGCACCCGTTCCGCCACGGTGACTGCCTCCGCCAGCGCCGTATCCGGCAGGATGCAGGCGAATTCCTCGCCGCCGTACCGCGCCGCCAGATCGGCCGAGCGCGAGACGCTCGCGTCCAGTACCCGCGCCACCTCGCGCAGGCAGTCATCGCCGCGCACATGACCGAGGGTGTCGTTGAACGGCTTGAAATAGTCGATGTCCAGCAGGATGATCGAGAGTTCCCCTCCGGAACGGGCCAGCCGGGCGTTCTCCCCCTCCAGGGTCTCCTCGAACTGACGCCGGTTGGCGAGTCCCGTCAGGCCATCGGTGACCGCCATGCGGGTCAGCTGGTCGCGGGCCCGTTTCAGTTCGATCTGATGCTGCACCCGCAGCTTCACCACGGGGGGATTGATCGGCTTGTTCACATAGTCAACCGCGCCCAATTCCAGCCCGCGCGCCTCGCCCTCGGTGTCCCCCACGCCGGTGATGAAGATAACGGGAATGCTCGCCGTGGCACGCTCCGATTTCAGCCACTCGCAGACCTGAAACCCGTCGGTTCCGGGCATCATCACGTCCAGCAGGATCACGTCGGGCCGTGCCGAGGCCGCCAGGTCCAGGGCCTTGTGTCCGTTGGTGGCGAACAGCACCTCATGCTCGTCCTCGAAGATGCCGGCCAGCAGTTCGATGTTCGCCGGTTCGTCATCCACTACCAGGATGCGTGCCCGATGCGCGCTGTTCATGATTCCTCCCCGGCCTGCTCCAGCAGCCGATCCAGGGCGGCCAGGGCCTGCTCGAAATCGAGTTCCTCGATCCGGGCCTCCAGTTCCCGCACCTTGGCGTCCTGCCCCCGACCGAGCAGCCCCTCCTGCAGGGCCCGGAACTCGGACCGGGCGCGGAGATTGTTGCTCTCGATCAGGGCCCGCAACTCCTGCAGGGCCGGGACGGGCAGGGCTCCGCCCGTCGGGGCCCCCGGCCCGGCGGAAGCGTCCTCCGGCGCACCACGCGTGGCCCCGTCGGCACCGTTCAGGCTGCGGGCGGCCTCGATGGCGGGGTCCAGATGCGACTCCAGATCGGGCAGCCGCGCGCGGGCGGACTGCGTGTCGCCGCCGGCCAGCTCGATTTCGATCGCCTCGGCCGCCTCCCGCACGGCATGCAGCTCCAGCGACCCGGCCACGCCCTTCAGCGAATGCGCCAGGCGATGGGCGTCCTCGAGCTCATCCCGATCCAGCAGGCCCCGCAGCTCCGTCACCACATCACGGTAGCGCTCCTCGAGGCCGAGGATCATGCGCCGCAGCAGCGACGCCTTGCCGTTGCAGCGCGCCAGTGCCGCCGACAGGTCGAACGGAGGCAGCTCGTCGGGCAATCCGTCCACTCCGCCACCGGCACTCGGCGCGGGGGCCGCGGTTTCCCCGGCGGCGCCATCCGTGACCGGCGCCGCCTCGGATGCCGCCGGCTCGCGGCCCTCCGTGGGTGCGCGGTCCATCCCGGGGGCCGTCCCGCCGGAGGCCGCATGACGCGCCACCCAGGTCGCCAGGGTCCGAGCCAGTGCCTCCGGGTCGATCGGCTTGGTCACGTGGTCGTTCATCCCCGCATCCAGGCTCTTCTCGCGATCCCCCGCCATCGCGTGCGCGGTCATCGCAATCACCGGGAGCCGGGCGAGCGCGGGGTCCTCCCGCAGCCGGCGGGTCGCGGTCAGGCCATCCATCTCCGGCATCTGGATGTCCATCAGTACCGCGTCGAACGCGTCGGCCCGCGCGACATCCACTGCCTCGCGGCCGTTCTCCACCGTGGTGACCTCGCAGCCCATGTCCTCCAGGAGTTCCACGGCGAGATCCCGGTTGATGGCGTTGTCTTCCGCCAGCAGGACGCGGACCCCGTCCAGCCGTGGCACTTCGTCGTCCGGCTCGGGTGCCGCCTCGCGCGGGGCCTGCTCGGCGTCATCCACCCGCAGAAGCTCGACCATGGTGTCGTGCAGCGTGGACTCGGTCACCGGTTTCAGCAGGATCCCGTCCACGGTCTCCTCCGCCTGCTGCAGAACCTCGTCGCGACTGAAGCCGGTCACCATCAGCACCGATGGCACCTGCCGCTTGCGGCCGGAATTGATATGGCGGGCGACCTCAAGGCCGTCCATGCCCGGCATGCGCCAGTCGGTCAGGACCATGTCGTATGCCAGGCCCTGCGCCGGCGCCCGCTCCAGTACCTGCAGCGCCTCGGGGCCGGAGGCGGCGGTATCCGCGTCGATACCGAGGTCGCGCAGCATGGCGGCCAGGGTTTCGCGCGCCGCGGCGGAATCGTCCACCACCAGTACGCGGTGGCCGCGCAGCGAGCGTGAGAAGGAAGCACGTGCCGGTTGAGCCGGCTCGGTCTCGACCGCCAGACGCACGGTGAAGCTGAAGGTCGATCCCTGACCGGGCGTGCTTTCCACGCCGATCTCGCCGCCCATCATCTCGACCAGCTGGCGGCTGATCGCCAGCCCCAGTCCGGTCCCCTCCTGGCGCCGGGTGATCGAGGCATCCAGCTGGGTAAAGGAACGGAACAGCCGGCGCGCCTCTTCTTCGTTCATGCCCGGACCGGTATCGCGCACGGAGAACCGCAGCGTGGCATAGCCGTCATCCACCGCCTCCGCGGAGACCTTCACCACCACCTCGCCCTGCTCGGTGAACTTGACCGCGTTGCCCACCAGGTTGGTCAGCACCTGCCCCAGACGCAGGGCATCCCCGCGGAGGTCCCGCGGGGTCCCCGGGGCGACGTGATGCACCAGTTCCAGGCCCTTCTCCTCGGCCCGGTGACCGACCACGTCGGTCACCCCGTTGAGCACGGAATCGAGGTGGAACGGGGCATCTTCCAGTTCGAGCTTGCCGGCCTCGATCTTGGAGAAATCGAGGATGTCGTTGATCAGGCCGAGCAGGCGCTGGGCCGCATTGTCGATCTTGTCCATGTACCCCCGCTGACGGGGGGTCAGTTCGGTCCGCCGGGCGAGGTGACTCATGCCGATGATCGCGTTCATCGGCGTGCGGATCTCGTGGCTCATGTTGGCCAGGAACTCGCTCTTCGCGCGGGTGGCGCTCTCCGCCTGCTCGCGTGCGAGCTTCATCTCGCTCTCCAGTTCCCGGCGCACCCGCACCAGCCGGTTGAGGATCAGCGCCGTGCCGCTTCCCACCAGGACCACGGCCACCACGGTCCACAGGGCGAACTGCCAGAGCAGATCGCGCAGCGGTTCGGTCACGGCCGAGCGATCCAGGCTCAGGACCTGGTACCAGTCCGTACCGGGAATGGGTGTGGCGTGAAGCAGGCGTTCCTCGCCATCCATCACCACCTCGCGCAACTCACCCTCGTACGACGGGTCCAGCGGGTCGAAACCGCCGCCTTCCTCGATGGCATCCACCAGCGGCTGCAGCACCCGCGAGGAATCCGGGTGGGCAACCACCATGCCGTCCTCGTCGACCAGCACCATATGGCCGTCCCAGCGCAGATCCAGACCGGCCACGCTGGCAGCCACCTCCTGCAGGCCGATGTCCCCGGCCGCCACCCCGTGCAGCTCGCCGGTGTCGCGGTAGACCGGCGCGCCCATGGAGATGATCAGCCGGTCCTGCGCGGCATCCTCGAACGGCGTGGTGATATACAGACCATCGTTCAGCAGCGCGCCCTCGTACCAGGGTCGCGTACGCGGGTCGAAATCACCCGGCAGTGAAGCCTCGGGATCCGACATGATCATGCCGCCCTGCGCGTCACCGACATAGGTCAGATCGACCTCGCCCATGCGCTCGAACTGCTGCAGCACCGGACGCGGATCGCGGCCGACCGGCACCTCTCCGGCCAGCCCCTCGATCAGACGCGCATTGGAGGAAAACCACTGGGACACGTAGAGTGCAGTGGACTCGGAAGTAGAAGTCACTTCCGAGCGCACCGCTTCGCGCGTCTCGCCCTCCAGCATCTGATACGCCACGGTCGCCAGCACTGCGCCCAGCAGCACGATGGCGGCCAGCACGAGCAGCAAAAGCCGGTAGTGGAAGGACTGGAAGGAGGCCTGGTCACGCTGAGTCATCGGCGGTTTCCCGGAGTAGGCATGCCACGCATGCGGGCACGGGATGATTCCCGCAAGACCCTAAGGGGTTCAGGCCTGTGGGCGCAAGCGCGCCGGAGGGGTCGGGTTATCCGGCCGGTTTGCGGAACGCCACCTGCTTCCAGTAACCGAACAGGCTGGCGGGTTCCACCGCCTCGGGCTCGCAGCCGGTCAGGTGCACGAAGTGGTCCAGCTCCATGTCCGGACGAAAGCCCACCGCCCGCGAAAGAGGCCGCAGGCTGCGTTCCACCCCGCGCAGCAGCCATTGCCGGGACGCGAAATGGTTGACCAGAAGGATCTGTCCGCCCGGGCGGCACACCCGCCACATCTCGGCGAACATGCGGTCGGGATTGGGGACCACGGACGCCACGTACATCCCGACCACCGCGTCGAAGCTGTCATCGCGGAAACCGAGTGCTTCGGCGTCCATCTCGGCCACGCCGCGCACCCCCGGCAGACCGCCGTTGATGCGTTCCTGCGCGACCTGCAGCATCTCGCGCGACACGTCGATGCCGACCAGATCCACGCCGTCGGGGTATTCCGGAAACGAAATACCGGTCCCGACCCCGACCTCGAGGACCCGTTTGCCTTCCAGCGGCGCCAGGGTCTTCTGCGCGCTGTGCCGCCCGGTGGCGAACACCCGCCCGAAGGTCGCGTCGTAGTGCCGTGCGTAACGCCGGTAGCTCTTGCGTATGCTGACCAGATCCATGCCTGTCGTCCCCGAAGGAAACCGGGCCCGGCCGGGGGCCGAACCCGCCGCCCCGTCCTCAGGCGTCTTCTTCGACCGCCTTCATGCTCAGACGGATGCGGCCCTGCTTGTCGACCTCCAGCACCCGCACGGTGACCGAGTCGCCCTCGGACAGGAAGTCGCTGACGTTCTCCACGCGCTCGTCGGAGATCTGCGAGATATGCACCAGACCGTCGCGGCCCGGAAGGATCGACACGAAGGCGCCGAAGTCCATGATCTTGGCGACCTTGCCGGTGTACTGACGCCCCACCTCGATGTCGGCGGTCAACTCCTCGATGCGGCGCTTCGCCTCGTTGCCGGCGGCGGCATCGGTGGAGGCGATCTTGACCGTGCCATCATCGCCGATGTCGATGGTGGTACCGGTCTCCTCGGTCAGGGTACGGATGGTCGCGCCGCCCTTGCCGATCACGTCGCGGATCTTGTCCGGGTTGATCTTCAGGGTGATGAAGCGCGGCGCATGCTCGGACATCTCCTGGCGATGGGTGTCCAGTTCCGCGTTCATGCAGCCGAGGATGTGCAGCCGGCCTTCGCGCGCCTGCTCCAGCGCCTGTTCCATGATCTCGCGGGTGATCCCGTCGATCTTGATGTCCATCTGCAGCGCGGTTACGCCGCCCGAGGTCCCGGCGACCTTGAAGTCCATGTCGCCCAGGTGGTCCTCATCGCCGAGGATATCGGAGAGCACGGCGAAGCGGTCGTCTTCCTTGATCAGCCCCATCGCGATGCCCGCGACCGGGGCCTTCAGCGGCACGCCGGCGTCCATCAGCGCCAGCGAGGTACCGCACACCGAGGCCATGGAACTGGAGCCGTTCGACTCGGTGATCTCGGAGACCACGCGCACCACGTAGGGGAAGTCCTCGTCGCTCGGCATCACTGCGGCCACGCCGCGCTTGGCCAGCCGGCCGTGGCCGATCTCGCGACGCTTGGGCGAGCCGACGAAACCGGTCTCCCCGGTGCAGTACGGCGGGAAGTTGTAATGCAGCATGAAACGGTCGCGACGCTCGCCCTCGATCGCGTCGATCACCTGGGCGTCGCGGTCCGTGCCCAGGGTGGCCACCACCATCGCCTGGGTCTCGCCCCGGGTGAACAGCGCGGAGCCATGGGCCCGCGGCAGGATGCCGGTCTGCACATCGATCGGGCGCACGGTCTTCGTGTCGCGGCCGTCGATGCGCGGGTGGCCGTCCAGGATACGGTCACGCACGAGGCGGTATTCCAGATCGTGCAGGGCCGTCTTGACCGCATCGGCATCGGGGCCGGATTCGTCGTCACTGGCCAGGGATTCGACCAGGCGGCTGCGCAGTTCGCTCAGGCGCTGGCTGCGGGTCTGCTTGTCGGCGATCTGGTAGATCTCGGTCAGCTCGTCGCGCGCGGCGGCGGCCACGCGCTCTTCCACCGAGGCCTCGCTCTCCGGCGCCTGCCAGTCCCAGGCGGGTTCCCCCGCCTCGGCCGCCAGTTCGTTGATCGCGCGGATCGCAGCCTGCATCTGTTCGTGACCGTACATCACCGCGCCCAGCATGGTTTCCTCGGACAGCTCGCTGGCCTCCGACTCCACCATCAGGACCGCGTTTTCGGTCCCCGCCACGACCAGGTTCAGCTCGGATTCCTCCAGCGCGCTGAAGCTCGGATTCAACTGGTACTCGCCGGCGCGGTACCCCACGCGGGCGGCCCCGATGGGCCCGCCGAACGGCACACCCGAGAGTGCCAGCGCCGCGGAAGCACCGATCATCGCGGGGATGTCGGGATCCACCTCGGGGTTGATCGAGACCACCGTCGCGATGACCTGGGTTTCGTTCTTGAAGCCTTCGGGAAACAGCGGCCGGATGGGACGGTCGATCAGGCGCGAGGTCAGGGTTTCCTTCTCGCTCGGGCGCCCTTCACGCTTGAAGAACCCGCCCGGGATCTTGCCCGCAGCATAGGTCCGTTCCTGGTAGTTGACGGTCAGGGGGAAGAAGTCGCGCCCCGGGTCGGCCTCCTTGCGGGCGACCACGGTGACCAGGACCACGGTCTCGGCCATGTTGACCAGCACCGCGCCGCTGGCCTGGCGGGCAATATCTCCGGTTTCGAGCGTTACGGTGTGATTTCCGTACTGGAACGACTTCTTGTATGACACGTTTTTTCCCGTTTCCCTTTGAATCCCGATGCGGCCCGCCGACCGGCCGCCTTGCTGCAGCGGACGGCGGGCCCCGTAAAGTTCTTGCCGCAATCGATGCCCCGAACAGGGGCCCAAACAAACGGGCCCGCACCGGAGGCGCGGGCCCGAGGGGCGGGGCCTAGCGGCGCAGGCCCAGTTCCTTCACGATCGACTGATAGCGTTCGACGTCCTTGCGCTTGAGATAGGACAGCAGCTTGCGACGCTGGCTGACCATCTTCAGCAGGCCACGCCGGGAGTGGTGATCCTGCTTGTGCTTGTCGAAATGGCCCATCAGATGCTGGATGCGCGCCGTCAGGAGTGCAATCTGCACCTCGGGCGATCCGGTATCGTTGGCATCGCGCTTGTGCTTCTCGACGATGGCCGACTTCTCTTCGGTAGTGAGCGACATGTAAGGCTGACTCCTGATTCCTGAACCGTCTGTCTGAGTGGCCAGTGGCGCTGGCGAACAGGCGCGTATGTTAGCACGCGCTCAAGCAGCGTGAACAGCGAACGGACCGACGGCCGCCGCACGGAGGGTTCTGTTATATTGTGAACTTCATCACTCCCCGACAGGGACGGTCATGACCACGCAGGAAACCCGCCGACTCCAGACCCGCATCCTGCTGCTGGCACTGGCGGTGCTGGTGCTGCTGGGCCTGATCGCGGCCAGCCTTACCGCCCATGCCTATTATCAGCAGGCGCGCGACCGCGCGGATCTGGCGCAGCAGGCCGCGCTGCAGCATCACGGCCAGGCGGTGGCGCAGTATTTCGACCGCCTGGAGGACATCGCGTGGCAGGTCGCCAGCCGCAGCCGCATCCGCGACGAACTGGCCGCCTACAATCGTGGCGAGACCGATCTCGAAGACCTGCAGGACTTCAGTCACGACAAGCTGGAAGATGCCCTGCGCCCCTCCGGCGCGGCCGGCATCATCCGCCTGGATGCGGAAGGCCGCCAGGTACTGGCGGTGGGCGACGCCAACCCGGACCCGATCTACTGGCCGGACATCGACCCGGCAATGCGCGAAACCCGCATGGGGGACCATCTGGCCTGGGAGGGCCGGGCCTGGATCATGATCGCGGTGCCGATCCTCTCGCGCGAGGACGAATGGCTGGGCGCCGACATCCTGGTGTTCCCCGCCGAGGCCATGGTCGGCGTGCTGGAGTCCGCCGCCGAGGGCGGCAAGGCCGCCTGGCTGGAGGGCCCGCAGGGAGTGGTGCTGCGGGTGGACGACATCACCTGGAGCCTGATGCCGACCGGCGCCGGGAACCCGGTGGCCCCGGCACTGCAGCAGGCCCGCGGAGGATCGCAGGCCCTGCAGCGCACGGACGGCGAGGTGGTCTTTGCGGTGCCGGTACGCCCGGGCTGGGGGCTGGCGATGGCCGTACCGGAGGAGGAACTCTACGCCGGCATGATGGCCCACCTGGCGCTGCCGGTCGGACTGGTACTGGGCATGGCATTGCTGTCGGGACTGGGGCTGATCGGCGTGATCCGGCCGCTGTCACGCCAGGTGGTGGCGCAGTCCGAGGCCCTGGAGCGCGCGTCCGAGGAGCAGGAGGATCTGCTGGAGTACGCCAGCGGCTTCGTCTATCGCTTCGACCGCTCGGGTCGGGCGCGCTACATCTCGCCCGGCGTGGAGCGGGTCCTCGGCCGCAGCATGGACCGCCTGCCGGAGACCACCCTGCGCGCGCTGGTCGAACCCTTCCTGCCCTATCTCGAGGGCACCGCGGTGCCGATCGACGGCGGCAGCGACGCCGACCTGCCTCCGGCACGCGCCGAGGTCACCGACGTTTCCGGCGAACGGGTGGTCCTGGAGCTCAACGCGCGGGTCCGCTATGACGGCGAGCGGGTGGTCGACATCTTCGGCGTCGCCCGCGACGTGACCAGCCGCGAAGAAGCCCGGCGCCGGGTCAGTCATCTGGCCAACTACGATCCGCTCACCGACCTGCCCAACCGCACCCAGCTCGACCAGCGCCTGGCGCGCGCGATTGAACGCTGCCGACTCCACGACGAGCGCCTGGCGGTACTGTTCGTCGACCTGGACGGCTTCAAGTACGTGAACGACAGTCTGGGCCATCATCGCGGAGACGAGCTCCTGGAAGCGGTCGCCCGGCGCCTGCTGGGCGCCATCGACCGGCACTCCACCATTGCGCGCCATGGCGGCGACGAATTCGTGGTGCTGACCGAACACATCGCCACCGCGGAGGACGCCGCCAGCGTCGCCGACGAGCTGCTGCGTGCACTGGAGTCGCCGTTCCACGTCGCCGGTCAGGAGCTGTTCATCGGCGCCAGCATCGGCATCAGCCTGTTCCCCGACGACGCCGCAACCCCGGACATGCTGATCCGCAACGCGGACTCGGCGATGTACCGCGCCAAGGCACGCGGGCGCAACAACGTGCAGCTCTACACCGCCGACCTCACCGACGCCAGCCAGCGCCGGCTGGCGATCGAGGCCGGGCTGCGACGAGCCATCGAGGGCGACGAGCTGGAGGTCGTGTTCCAGCCGCAGTGGGACCTGCCCGGCGAGAGCCTGGCCGGTGCCGAAGCCCTGGTCCGCTGGCGCCATCCGGAGTTCGGCATGATCAGCCCGGCGGAATTCATCCCGGTGGCGGAAGAAAACGGCACCATCGGTCTGCTTGGCCGCTGGGTGCTGCGCGAAGCGGTACGCCGGGCGCGCGAATGGGGACCGGAGCGTCTGGGCCGGATCGGGGTCAATGTTTCCGGCCACCAGGTGCTGTTCGGGGATATCGTCACGGACGTGCGGTCGGTGCTCGCCGAGACCGGGCTGGAACCCCACAGGCTCGAGCTGGAGATCACCGAGGGCTTCGTCATGGACCACGCCGAGCGCGGCATCGCCACCCTGGAGGAACTGCGGTCAATGGGCGTACAGCTGGCGATCGACGACTTCGGTACCGGCTATTCGTCGCTCAGCTATCTCAAGCGCCTGCCGGTGCAACGGCTGAAGGTGGATGCCTCGTTCGTGCAGGGGGCCGACCGCGACCCCGCCGATGCCGCCCTCACCGCGTCCATCATCGCCATGGGTCACAAGCTGGGGCTGACGGTCATCGCCGAGGGCGTCGAGACCGCCACCCAGCGCGACCTGATCATTCGGGAGGGCTGCAACGAGGCCCAGGGGTATCTCCTCGCGCGGCCGATGTCGGCGGAGAAGCTGGCCGCGCTGATCGCGGACCCGGTGCCCGCGTATCGCCGCGAATGAGGTCGGTTGCAGCGGGCCTCAGCCGGTGACGAACAGACGCCGCGGGCGAATCGTGCCGTCCCCGGCCTCCAGCCCCACGCCGAGAAATTCGCCTGCGGGCCCGTGCAGGCGTACCAGGACCCCGCCCGCTTCCGGTTCGTCCGCAGCCGGCGAGACACCCGCGATGCGCTCGCTCACCGCTTCCGCTCCCGCCGGATTCCCGTGGCGCAGTGCCGCCGCTCCGGCGGCCCCCAGGTGGAGCTGCGGCCAGCCGGACAGGGCGGCCTCCGACGGCAGAAGACCGGCCTCGATCGCCGCTGCACCGCCCTCCTCGAAACGCTGCTCCAGGGCTTCCAGGGTCCACATGGCGTCGGCCGCGAAGGCCCCGTGGCCGGTGCGCCGCAGCTCTTCAACCGCCGCACCGCAGCCGAGGGCTTCCCCGATATCGGTCACCAGCGACCGGATATAGGTGCCCTTGCTGCAATGCACCTCCAGCCGCAGGCGATCATCCGCCCGCCGTTCGATATTCAGCGAATGGATCCGCACCGGCCGCGGCGGACGGTCCACTTCCACCCCTTCGCGCGCCAGCTCGTACAGCCGCCGGCCGTCCTTCTTCAGGGCCGAGACCATCGGGGGAACCTGCTCCAGATCGCCGGTGAAACCGCGATCCAGCCGCGCCAGATCCTCGTCCGTGATCGCGGGAACCGGGGACTCGGCAAGGATTTCTCCATCCATGTCCGCCGAGTCGGTCTCCACGCCCAGTCGCGCGACGGCGACGTACCGCTTGTCCGCGTCCAGCAGCCAGCCGGACACCTTGGTCGCCTGCCCGAAACACAGTGGAAGAAGCCCGGTCGCCCGTGGATCCAGGGCGCCGGTATGGCCCGCCTTGCGCGCCCCGAGGAGGTATTTCACCCGACCCAGCGCCTGGTTCGAACTGAGCCCCTGCGGCTTGTCGAGCAGCAGGATGCCGTCGACGTTGCGCCCCTTCCTGCGCGCCACGGGGAATCGGTTTACCGGTCCTGCGGCACGTCCGGATCACCGGAGGCATCCGGGTCCCCGCCGCCTTCCGCTCCGGCCTCCGCATCACTGTCGCCGTGCCGCTCGCGGTCCTCCGCCAGGGCCTGACTGATCAGCGAAGACATGCGCGCGCCGCGTTCGGGCGTGTCATCGTAGATGAACCGCAGTTGCGGGATGCTGCGCATGCGAATCCGGCTGCCCAGCGCCCGACGCAGGAAGCCGGCCGCGCTGTTGAGGCCCTGCTGCGCCTCGCGACCGCCCTCCTCGCCGCCCAGCCGGGTGAAATACACCCGGGCGTGGGCCAGATCCTTCGAGACCTCCACCCCCGAGATGGTCACCATGCCGACCCGCGGGTCCTTCACCTCGACGCGCACCAGCTCGGCGAGCTCGCGCTGGATCTGCTCGCCGACCCGGTCACTGCGCTGGAAGTCGCGGGGTCCGGGCATTACAGCGACCGCTGGACCTCGACGCGCTGGAAGACCTCGATCTGGTCCCCGGCCTTCACGTCGTTGTAGTTCTTCACCGCGATACCGCATTCGGTACCGGCCCGGACCTCGTTCACGTCGTCCTTGAAGCGGCGCAGGCTTTCCAGCTCGCCCTCGTACACCACCACGTTGTCACGCAGCACGCGGATCGGGTTGCCCCGCTTGACCGAACCCTCGACCACCAGGCAGCCGGCCACCTGGCCGAAGCTCGAGGCCTTGAACACCTCGCGCACCTCGGCCAGGCCCACGATTTCCTCGCGGGTCTCGGGCGCCAGCAGCCCGGACAGGGCCTGCTTCACGTCCTCGATGGCCTCGTAGATGACCGAGTAGTAGCGGACGTCGATCCCGTTCTCCTGCGCCACCCGCTTGGCGCCGGCGTCGGCACGCACGTTGAACGCGATGACAATGGCGTCCGACGCCGTCGCCAGGTTGATGTCCGACTCGGAAATCCCGCCGACCCCGGTGGAGATCACCTTGACCCGGACCTCTTCGTTGGACAGCTTGACCAGCGATTCGCGCAACGCCTCGGCGGATCCCTGCACGTCGGCCTTGATCAGGATGTTGACCGTGCCGACATCGCCTTCCTGCATCTGGTTGAAGATGTTTTCCAGCTTGGCCGCCTGCTGCGCCGCCAGCTTGCGCTCGCGCTGCTTCGCATCCCGATATTCGGCCGCTTCGCGGGCGGTCTTCTCGTCCGCGACCACCAGCATCTCGTCGCCGGCCTCGGGCACGCCCGACAGACCGAGGATCTCGACCGGCATCGACGGCCCGACTTCCTTCACCGCCGTGCCGGTATCGTCGAACATCGCCCGCACGCGGCCGTATTCCTTGCCGGTCAGCACGATGTCGCCGTGGTTCAGGCTGCCGGACTGCACCAGCACCGTGGCCACTGGGCCGCGGCCCTTGTCCAGCCGCGATTCGATTACCACACCGCGCGCCGGCCCCTCGTCCGGGGCCATCAGCTCCATCAGCTCCGCCTGCAGACCCAGGCCTTCCAGCAGCTCGTCGATGCCCTCCCCGGAATGCGCCGAGACCCGGATGAACTGGGTGTCGCCACCCCATTCCTCGGGGATCACCTCGTGCTGCGCGAGATCGTTGATCACCCGGTCGGCATCCGCCTCGGGCTTGTCGATCTTGTTGACCGCCACGACCATCGGCACACCGGCCGCCTTGGCGTGGTTGATGGCTTCGAGGGTCTGCGGCATCACGCCGTCATCCGCCGCCACCACCAGGATCACGATGTCCGTGGACTGCGCACCGCGCGCCCGCATCGCCGTAAACGCCGCATGCCCCGGGGTATCCAGGAAGGTCACCCCGTCATGCCCGTTCTCGACGTGGTAGGCACCGATGTGCTGGGTGATCCCGCCGGCTTCGCCGGAGGCCACGCGCGTCTTGCGAATATGGTCCAGCAGCGAGGTCTTGCCGTGGTCGACGTGGCCCATCACGGTCACCACCGGCGGACGCGCCTTGGGTTCGCCGGTCTGCTCCTGGGCCACCTCGATCTGGTCCTCGATCGTCTCTTCCCTGGCCGGCACCGCGGTATGGCCCATCTCCTCGACCACCAGCATCGCCGTTTCCTGATCGATGGACTGGTTGATGGTGGCCATCACGCCCATGCCCATCAGGGTCTTGATCAGTTGCGGTGCCTTGATCGCCATCGCCTGCGCCAGATCGGCCACGGTGATGGTCTCCGGCACTTCCACCTCGCGCACCACCGGTGCGGTCGGCTTGGCGAAGCCGTGCTTGCCGGCCACGGCCTGGGCCGCCTGCGACTGCCCGGCACCCTTGCCCTTGTCACCCTTCTTGCGCCGACCGCGACGGTCGCCGGCGACATGCAGTTCCTTGCGGTCGTCCTTGCGGCCACCCTTGCGGCCCTTGCCGGACTTGGCGGGTTCCGCCGGTGCCGCGGCGGGAGCCGGTGCCTGACGCTGCTGCGCGGCCTCGCGTTCCAGGCGCGCCTGTTCTTCCTTCTCGCGCTTCGCCTCCTGCTTCTCCTGCTCTTCCTGCTTGCGCTTCTGGCGCTCCTCGCGTTCGACCTCTTCCTGCTTGCGGGCCTCGACGGCCTTGCGTTGAGCCTCCCGCTCGGCTTCCAGCTGCATCGCCAGTTGCTGCGTGCGGCTCAGCGGCTTCTTCGGGGCGGCCGGCGAATCCTCCGCGGCGGCGGCCGGTTCCTCGTCCGCCTCTTCCGCCTCGGATGACTCCGGTGCCTCGGCTGCGGCCGACTCCGCCGCTTCGGGCTCTTCTTCGACGTCCGCCGGTTCCTCCGCCGCGGCCTCGTCGACCGCCGGTTCAGGTTCCGGCTCCGGCGCCTCGGCCGCCACCGGTTCATCCGCCGGCGCTTCCGCCTCCGGCTCCGCGCCCGGCGCATCGCCGGCCGCGGCCTCCTCGGCTTCCGGAGTCACCGGCGATTCTGCATCGGGACGGGTCTCTTCCGGTGCCGCAGCGGCTTCGGATTCCACACCCTCGGCCGCCTCGGGGCGATCCTCCGGCGCCGGTGTTGCATCCGCCGGCTTGCGCTTGAGGGTGCGCTTCTTGCGCACCTCCACGTTAACCGTCTTGGTCTTGCCCTGGCCCGAGCTGACCTTCAGCGTCTGCGCCTGGGAACGCCGACGCAGCGTCACACGGTCGCTCGACCCGCCCGCGGAACTCTGGCGCAGATGGTCCAGCAGCTGGCGCTTCTCGGCATCAGTGATGGGCGCCTCGGGCCCGGCCACCTCGACGCCCGCCTCCTTGAGCTGCTCCAGGAGACGATCGACGGGCTTGCCCACCGATTCCGCGAATTGCTGCACTGTCATTTGCGCCATGGCGCTACCTCCATTCCAGATTCTGTTCCGGCGTGCCGCTGCCCGACCACCGCCGCTGCGTCGCGGTCATTCCCCGGTTTCGAACCAGGGAGCGCGCGCGGTCATGATCAACTCGGACGCCTCCTGCTCGGAGATGCCCAGCATTTCCACCACATCATCGGCCGCCTGCTCGGCGAGATCCTCCATGGTGCACACGCCGCTCGCCGCCAGCCGATTGGCCAGAGCCACGGTCATGCCGTCCATGTTCAGCAGATCCTCGGCCGGCTCGCCACCGCCGCCGTCCTGCGCCGCGATCGCCCGCGTCAGCAGTGCATCGCTCGCCCGGTTGCGCAGTTCCGCGACCACGTCTTCGTCGAATTCCTCGATCGACAGAAGCTCCGCTTCTTCGACGTAGGCGACCTCGTCCAGGGTACTGAAGCCTTCCTGCACCAGGATCCCGGCCACCTCCTCGTCGACGTCCAGCGCCTCCATGAAGTAGGTCACCAGCTGCCGGGCCTCGGCCTCGCTCTTCTCCTCGGCCTGCTCCTCGGTCATCACGTTGAGCTCCCAGCCGGTCAGCTGCGAGGCCAGGCGGATATTCTGCCCCCCGCGGCCGATCGCCAGCGAAAGCTTGTCCTCGGCCACCGCGATGTCCATCGACTGCTTCTCTTCGTCGACCACAATGGAGAGGACTTCCGCCGGCGACATTGCATTGATCACGAACTGGGCCGGATTCTCGTCCCATACAATGATATCGATGCGTTCGCCCGCGAGCTCGTTGGAGACCGACTGCACGCGCGAACCGCGCATGCCCACGCAGGCCCCCACCGGATCCAGCCGCGGGTCATTCGAGCGCACCGCGATCTTCGCCCGCATGCCCGGATCGCGGGCCGCCCCGAGGATGTCGATGATCCCCTGTCCCACCTCCGGGACCTCGAGCTTGAACAGCTCGATGAGAAACTCCGGCGCGGTGCGGCTGAGGATCAGCTGAGGACCGCGCGCGTCCGGCCGGATCTCCTTGAGATAGCCGCGCAGGCGATCATTGGTGCGTACCGTCTCGCGCGGAATCATGTGCTCGCGCGGGACCAGGGCCTCGGCGTTGTTGCCCAGGTCCACGTAGGTCCCGTTGCGGTCGGTACGCTTGACGATCCCCATCACCAGCGAACCGACCCGGTCCTCGTACTCCTCGACGACCTTCTGCCGCTCGGCATCGCGCACCTTCTGCACGATCACCTGCTTGGCGGTCTGCGCGGCGATACGCCCGAAGTCAACGGCCTCGACCGGTTCCTCGATCACCTCGCCGACCTGAATCTCCGGGTATTTCTGCTGCGCGTAGGACAGCAGCATCTGATAGTCGGGAGACTCGAACTCGGGATCCTCGTCGTCCACCACCGTCCAGCGGCGATAGGCCTCGTAATCGCCGCTTTCGCGGTCGATGCTCACGCGCACATCCATGCGCCCACCGTGATACTTGCGCGTGGCCATCGCCAGGGCCGATTCCAGGGCCTCGAAGATAACGCCCTTCTCGACGCCCTTCTCGTTGGAAACGGCGTCGACGACCAGCAGGATCTCCTTGTTCATGTCATGCCTCTTCGCAGCCTCGACAGTCGCCTGTCGACATCAGGTTGTTCATGATTGCGTCCCCGGGTCTTCTTCCAGCACGCGCGCATTGTGAATCGCGGCCAGCGGCAGCTCGTAGGCCGTGCCATCGACCGCCACCTCGATCATGGTGTCGTCCGCGGACAACAGCTGCCCGCGGTAGTTCCGCCGCCCGTGTTCCGGCCAGGTCAGACGTACCTTGACCGCACGACCGACGTAATCGCGGAACTGATCGGGAGTAAACAGGGGACGTTCGATGCCCGGACTGGACACCTCGAGCGTGTAGTCCGCGCGGATCGGCTCTTCCACATCGAGGACCGCGCTGACCTGCTCGCTGACGCGCGCACAGTCATCCACGGACACGCCGGTCGAACGATCAATATAGATGCGCAGCATCTGCGGCTTCGAACCCGCATGGTGTTCGATACCCCAGAGTTCACAACCCTGGCCTTCGACCACGGGTCCCAGTAGCGCCTTCAGTTGTTCAACCTGCTCGGACAAATGTCTGTCGACCTCGATTCCACTGCACCGGTGCACGGAGCCCGGAAACAAAAAAAGGGCGTTGAACGCCCCTTTACACCTTCCGTCATGGAAACAGGCTGCAGCTCGAAGCCTGTCGGCGCGCGGGAGCGCGGCCCCAAGAAAAAGGCCCCGCGAAGGGGCCTTTTCGAAAACTGGTAGCGGGGGCAGGATTTGAACCTGCGACCTTCGGGTTATGAGCCCGACGAGCTGCCAGACTGCTCCACCCCGCATCCGAGAAAACGTACTCTACCAAGCCGTGGGCCGGCTTGCAAGCCCCGATCGAAATCACCGCGAACGGCGCGCCCGCTGCCGCAGATGCGGGCGAAGATCATGCCGCCAGATGAACCCGGGGATCGCGAACACCGCAAACATCGACAGCCCGATCACGTAGAACTCCCAGCCCTGGGCATGAACACTGCCCGTCGCCTGATGCTCGAGACCCTTGCCGATCAGCCCCACCAGCAGGAACAGCACCAGCCATTCGAACACCCGGGTCCAGCCTCCCTTGCTCCCGCTCGCCGGCAGAAACATCAGTGCGATGCGATCGGTCAGCCACGGAAGGTTGGCGGCCACGAAGGCAAACGCCACAAACCCCCAGACCAGGACTTCAAACGGGACCAGTTGATTCAAGACATCCTCCGGGTCGGATCAGCCAGCGATGGCGTAGTGGGTAACGGACAGCAGAAGGCCCGGAAAAATTCCCAGCAACAGCACCGCCAGTCCGTTGATGCTCAGCGCCGTGGCCAGCGCGCCCGACGGCTGCACCGGTTCGCTGGCTTCCTCCTTCGGTTCGTCGAAGAACATGATCTTCACCACCCGCAGGTAATAGAACGCCCCGATGATGCTGAAGATCACCGCCAGCACACCCAGCCAGACCAGGCCCGCACCCACGGCCGCCTGAATCACGGCCAGCTTGGCATAGAAACCGACGGTCGGCGGAACCCCGGCCATGGAGAACAGCAGCAGGAGCATGATGAACGCGAACCACGGGTTGCGTTTCGCCAGCCCGGCGAAGTCGTCCAGGCGATCGGCCTCGTAACCCCGGCGCGACAGGAACACGATCATGCCGAACCCGCCGGCCGCCGTGAGTGCATACACGATCACGTAGAACATCGCCGAGGCGTAGCCCGAATCGGTCCCCGCGAGGATCCCCATGAACAGGAACCCGACATGCGCGATGGTCGAATACGCGAACATGCGCTTGATGCTGGTCTGCGCGATCGCAATCACGTTGCCCACCGCCAGCGACAGCACGGTCAGGATGATGAGCATGCCCTGCCAGTCGGCATGCATCGGTCCCATGCCCTCGACCAGCAGCCGCATCAGGAACGCGAAGGCCGCGATCTTCGGAGCGGTCGCGATGAACAGCGTCACCGCCGTCGGCGCCCCGTCATAGACGTCGGGCACCCACATGTGGAACGGCACCGCCCCCAGCTTGAACGCGATCGCCACCACCAGGAACACCAGACCGAACACCAGCGGGACGTTCAGAGCCTCGTCGGCCGTCGTCAGTTCGGAGGCGATCACCGCGATATCCAGCGAGCCGGTCATGCCGTAGATCATGGACATGCCGTACAACAGCAGCCCGGACGCCAGCGCCCCCAGCACGAAGTACTTCATCGCGGCTTCGCTGGCCCGGGTGTTGTCGCGCCAGAACGCCACCAGCGCATACGAGGACAGCGACAGCAGTTCCAGGCCCAGGTACAGGGTCAGCAGATTATGCCCCGAGATCATGATCATCATCCCCAGGACCGCGAACAGCCCGAGGATGTAGAACTCCCCCTTGTGGATGTCGCGCGCCATCAGATACGGCCGCGAGTAGAGGAAGACGAAGAAGCTCGTAACGTACACCGCCAGTTTCAGCACGTCGCTCATCGGGTCCTTGATGAAGCTGTCGCTGAAGGTCAGCACCACTTCCGGACCGGCCAGCCACAGCGTCAGCACCGCGGCTCCCGCGAGCGTCGCCTGCACCAGGCCGTAGGTGATGTCGCGGCGCGAATCCGGCAGGAACGCATCCAGTATCAGGATGAAGCACGCCATCCCGAGGACGAACATCTCGGGAACGGCGGGCAGAAAGGCAGGAATCTCGAAATTCATGTCAGGCGTCCGTTCAGAGCTTCGAGTGCGCGATATGCGCCACGAGGTTGTCGATGGTCGCGTTCATCACTTCCAGCAGCGGTGCCGGCCACACGCCCAGCAGCAGCGTGAAAAACGCCAGCAGCCCCATCAGGAAGAATTCGCGCCGGTTCATATCGGACAGGCCGGCCACGTTCTCGTTGGCCACGGTGCCAAAGATCACGCGCTTGACCAGCCACAGGGTGTACCCCGCCGCCAGGATCAGCGTGGTCGCGGCGAGGAAGGCAATCCAGAAATCAGCCTTGAAGGCAGCCAGGATCACCATGAATTCACCCACGAAGCCCGAGGTGCCCGGCAGACCGGTATTGGCCATCGCGAACAGCACAAAGAACGCGGCGAACCACGGCATGGTGTTGACGACGCCGCCATAATCCGCGATCTGCCGACTGTGCAGCCGGTCGTAAAGCACGCCCACCGCGAGGAACATCGCCGCAGAGATGAAGCCGTGCGAGATCATCTGCACCATGCCGCCGGCGATACCCAGCGACGCGCCCTGCCAGTCGCCGGTATTCGAGTAGATGTAGAACGCCAGGAAGAAGCCCAGAGTCACGAAGCCCATGTGGGCGATCGACGAGTACGCGATCAGCTTCTTCATGTCGCTCTGGATCAGTGCCACCACCCCGATGTACACCACCGCGATCAGCGACAGCACGATCATCAGCGTGTCCAGCACCGCGGACGCATCCGGCGTGATCGGCAGCGAGAAACGCAGGAAGCCGTAGCCGCCGATCTTCAGCATGATGGCCGCCAGGATCACCGAACCCCCCGTCGGCGCCTCGACGTGCGCATCCGGCAGCCAGGTATGCACCGGGAACATCGGGATCTTGACCGCAAACGCCAGGAAGAACGCGAGGAAGATCAGTATCTGCGCGGTCATCCCGATCTGCAGCGCATGGAAGTCCTGGATCAGGAAGCTGCCGGACTGGATGTACATCCAGATCAGTGCGACCAGCATGAACACCGACCCGAGGAAGGTGTAGAGGAAGAACTTGATCGTCGCGTACACGCGGCGCGGCCCGCCCCAGATCCCGATGACAAGGAACATGGGGATCAGCATCGCCTCGAAGAACACGTAGAACAGCACCGCGTCCATCGCCGCGAACATGCCGATCATCAGTCCTTCCATGACCAGCATCGCGGCGAGGTAGTAGGCGATACGATCCTTCACCGACTCCCATGCGGCGATGACCACGACCACCGTGATCAGCGTGGTCAGGAGGATCAGGGGCATGGAGATGCCGTCGACCCCGAGGTGATAGTTCACGTTGAACGCCGGGATCCAGGAGGCCACCTCCTGGAACTGCATCTCCGCGGTGCCGCGCTCGAACATGAACCACAGCGGCAGGCTTGCCACGAAAGTGGCCACGGCCACGCTGAGGCCCAGGCGCCGGGCCACCACCGGCGCGTCACGCCCGGCGGCAAGCGTCAGGAAGCCACCGAGGATCGGCAGCCAGATCAACAGACTCAGAATGGGCCAGTCAGCAAACATGGTCGTTCCTTGAAACAGCGGTGGGCTTCGCAGCGGTCATCGTCGAAACCCCTCAGATCACGTAGGCGAACATCAGGACCAGCAGCCCGATGATCATCACGAATGCATAGTGATAGAGGAAGCCGGACTGCACATGGCGCACCCGGGCCGACACCCAGCCCACCGAACGCGCGGCGCCGTTGACCAGCCAGCCGTCAATGATCATCGCGTCGCCATAGCGCCACAGCCAGCGCCCGAGGCGCCGCGTACCACCGGCGAAGAACCAGTCGTTGAAGCGGTCAAACCCGTACTTGTCCTCGAGGATGCGCACGCCCGGCCGCAGACGGTCTGCGATCACGGCCGGCAGATCCGGCCGTTTGATGTAGAGGTACCAGGCGGTCGCCAGTCCGGCCATCGCGAACCAGAACGCCGGCGCCACGAGCCCGTGCAGCACGAACCCGAACACCCCGGTATAGCTCTCGCCCTTCTGCGCCAGCACGTCCTTCGCCTCGCTGACGAAGATCGAATTGGCGAAGAAATCGCCAACCAGCATCGGGCCGATGAAGTAGCCGGCCACCACCGACGGGATCGCCAGCAGGATCAGCGGCAGGGTGACCACCCACGGGGTCTCGTGCGGATGCGGCGTGCCATGGTGATGGTGGTCCTCGCCATCCCCGTGGTCGGGCATGTAGTGATGCGCCTGGTCGTAGCGTTCCTCCCCGTGGAACACCATGAAGAACATGCGGAAGGTGTACAGCGCGGTCACGAACACGCCCAGCAGCACCATCCAGTAGGCAAAGGTCGCCCCCGGGATCTCCGAATACCCGACCGCCTCGATGATCGCGTCCTTGGAGAAGAACCCGGAGAAGAACGGGAACCCGATCAGCGCCAGGGAACCGATGAGCGCGGTCACGTAGGTGATCGGCATATGCCGGCGCAACCCGCCCATCGCGCGCATATCCTGCAGGTGGTGCATCGCGATGATCACCGAGCCGGCGGCCAGGAACAGCAGCGCCTTGAAGAACGCGTGGGTCATCAGATGGAACACGCCGGCGGCGTAGGCCGAGGCCCCCAGGGCCACGGTCATGTATCCGAGCTGCGACAGCGTGGAATACGCGACTACGCGCTTGATGTCGTTCTGCACCAGGCCGATCAGACCCATGAAGAAGGCCGTGATCGCGCCGATGATCAGGATGAACGACAGGGCCGGCACCGAGAACTCGTACAGCGGCGACATGCGCGCCACCATGAAGATGCCCGCGGTGACCATGGTCGCGGCGTGGATCAGCGCCGAGATCGGGGTCGGGCCTTCCATCGAATCCGGCAGCCACACGTGCAGTGGCACCTGCGCGGACTTGCCCATCGCGCCGATGAACAGGAAGATCAGCGCCAGATCCAGCAGGCCGAAGGTCCACCCCGGCCAGATGGTGATGGTCGCCTCACTCATCGCCTGGCCTTCCGCAAAGACCTCGGTGTAGTTAAGGCTGCCGGTGTAGAACACCAGCGCCGCAATCCCGATCAGGAAACCGAAGTCGCCCACGCGGTTGACGATGAACGCCTTCATGTTCGCGTAGGTCGCGGTCGGGCGCTTGTACCAGAAGCCGATCAGGAGGTAGGAGACCAGCCCCACGGCCTCCCAGCCGAAGAACAGCTGCATGAAGTTGTTCGCCATCACCAGCATCAGCATGGAAAAGGTGAACAGCGAGATATACGCGAAGAAGCGCTGGTAGCCCGGGTCGTCCTGCATGTAGCCAATGGTGTAGATGTGCACCATCAGCGACACGAAGGTCACGACCAGCATCATCATCGCGGTCAGGTTATCGACCAGGAATCCGACCTCGAAACGGATGCCGTCCGAAACCAGCCAGGTGTACACCGACTCGTTGTACACCCCCGCTCCGCCAAACACGTGCTGATAGAACACCACCACGGAAAGGAGGAACGAGATGGCCACCCCGGCGATGGTCACGCTGTGCGCGCCCACCCGGCCGATCTGACGCCCGAACAGGCCAGCGACGATCGCGCCCGCCAGTGGCGCCAGGACAATAAGGAGATAGATCGTATCCATGGCCCGTTATCCTTTCATTTCGTCCAGATCCTGGACGTTGATCGTTCCGCGGTTACGGAACAGCAACACCAGGATGGCCAGCCCGATCGCGGCCTCGGCCGCGGCGACGGTGAGGATGAAGAACACGAAGACCTGCCCGGCCAGATCCTGCAGGAAGAACGAGAAGGCAATGAAGTTGATGTTCACCGCCAGCAGCATCAGCTCGATGCACATCAGCAGCACGATCACGTTCTTTCGGTTCAGGAAGATCCCGGCCACGCTGATCGAAAACAGCAGCGCGGCCAGCACCAGGTAGTGCTCTAGCGTAATCATTGTCTGGCCCTGAATTCCTTTGGGGGACGGACAAGCCCGCCCCGCGGTGGTTAGGCACCGGCGCGCGCCGGCGTCATTCCTGGTTCGGGTCGTCGTCGCGTTCCGCCCCGCGGCTGTCACGCGCCTTGTCTTCGGACTTCATTGACACCATGCGCACGCGTCCCTCGCGCGAGACCTCGATCTGGCGCGCCGGATCGATCCGCTTGTTGTCCGGCCGCCGCCGCATGGTCAGGGAGATCGCCGCGATGATCGCCACCAGCAGGATCACGGCGGCAACCTCGAACGAGTACACGTATTCGGTGTACAGGATCGCGCCCAATGCCTCGGTGTTCGCATATTCGGGCCCGGCCCGCTCGGGGGCTTCCATGGTGATGTAACGCGTGATCACCAGGACCAGCACGGTGGCCATGGCCGCGGCGACCACCAGGCCCACCGGCAGGTATTCACTGAAACCCTCGCGCAGTTTCGCCATGTTGATGTCGAGCATCATCACCACGAACAGGAACAGCACCATCACCGCTCCCACGTAAACCAGCACCAGCACCAGACCGAGGAACTCGGCCTCCGCCATCAGCCAGAGTGCCGCTGCGGACACGAAACAGACCACCAGAAACAGCGCGGCATGCACCGGGTTGCGCACGCTGATCATCGCCAGCGCCGCGCCCAGCAGGATCGCGCCAAAAACATAGAACAATAAGAGCTCGAAGGTCATCGTTGCGTCCCTGATTACCGGTACGGGGCGTCGATCGCGCGCGCTTCGGCGATCTCCTTCTCGAAGCGATCGCCGATCGCCAGGAGCTTGTCCTTGGTCATGATCTGCTCGCCCCGATTCTCGAAGTGGTATTCGAAGATGTGCGTCTCGACGATGGAATCGACCGGGCAGGCCTCTTCACAGAATCCGCAGAAGATGCACTTGAACAGGTCGATGTCGTAGCGCGAAGTGCGCCGCGTCCCGTCCTCGCGCTCCTCCGAATGGATGGTGATCGCCAGCGCCGGGCACACCGCCTCGCACAGCTTGCAGGCGATGCAGCGTTCTTCCCCGTTGGGGTAGCGGCGCAGCGCGTGCAATCCGCGGAAACGCGGCGACATCGGGGTCTTCTCGTCCGGGTACTGCACGGTGAATTTGCGCCGGAACAGGTACCGACCGGTCAGCCGCATGCCGAGAAGCAGCTCGAAGAACAGGAAGCTCTTGAAGAAATGACGCACGGATTTCATGGCGAACTCCTTACGCGAACCACGGGCCGACGTCGAACGCGACGAACGCGCCCAGCACGAACAGCCATACGATGGTGACCGGGATCAGCACCTTCCAGCCCAGGCGCATGATCTGGTCATAGCGATAGCGCGGGAAGGTGGCACGTAGCCACAGGAAGATGAACAGGAACAGCGCCGTCTTGATCAGGAACCAGTGCAGACCGTCACCCAGCAGGGTGCCCAGCACCGGCCAGTCAAACATTGCTGCCGGCAGGATGCCCTGGAACGGCGACAGCCAGCCCCCCAGGAACAGGACGGCCGTCAGTGCGGATACCAGGATCATGTTCGCGTATTCGGCAAGGAAGAACACCGCGAAGGCCATCCCGGAGTACTCCACGTGGAAGCCGGCAACAATCTCGGATTCCCCTTCGGCCACGTCGAAAGGCGCACGGTTGGTCTCGGCGACCCCGGAAATGAAGAACACGAAGAACAACGGCAGCAACGGCAGCAGGAACCAGTGGTAGATGCTGCCCGACTGGGCCTGGACGATCTCGCCGACGTTCATCGAGCCCGCCGCCATCAGCACGCCCACCAGCGCGAAACCCATCGCGATCTCGTAGGACACCAGCTGGGCGGCCGACCGCAGCGAGCCCATCAGCGCATACTTCGAGTTGGAGGCCCAGCCGGCGATGATGATCCCGTAGGCGCCCAGCGAGGTCAGCGCCAGCAGGTACAGAAGACCCGCGTTCACGTCGGCCAGCGCCCCGCCCTCGAAGAAAGGAATCACGGCCCAGGCCGCCAGCGCCGGTGCGATGGTCAGCACCGGGGCGCTGAGAAACAGGAAGCGATTGGCATTCGACGGGACGATCACCTCCTTCAGCAGGAGCTTGAGCCCGTCCGCGATCGGCTGCAGCCAACCGCGCGGCCCCACGCGATTGGGCCCGACGCGCACCTGGATATAGCCGATGATCTTGCGCTCGGCAAAGGTCAGATAGGCGACCCCCAGCATCAACGGGATGATGATCAGCTGGATGGCGATCAGGATCTGCATCACCGTCGGCAGCGAATGGAACAGGTTGAGAATCCAGTCGAACATGGTTCAGTCCCTTGTCAGGCGCGTGCGAGCGTCACCGGCTCGCCCGGGGCACCAAGCGGGGCGGCGGCACCACCGGTGAGGGTGATGGCCAGGCCCGGCGGTACGGAATCGTCAAGCACAAGCGTCAGTTCGGCCTCGGCCCGGCCCTGCTGCACGCGGACGCGACTGCCGTCGGGGATCCCGCCGGCCGAGTCGGGGTGAACCTGCACCGCGTTCGCGAGCTGACCTTCGGGGCTGCGCTGCAGCGGTTCGGCGCGACGCACGAGCGCATCGCCGGCGTACAGCGAACGCGAGGCCATGCGCCGCAAGCCCCGTTTGCCCGGGTCAGCGATTTCCGGCTCCTCGACGTGCACCCGGTTCAGGTTGACCGTGTTGTCGAAGCTGACATCCGCGAGCAGGCCCTTCAGCTCGTCGCGCACCGCGGGCGAATCGAGGTAATCGAAGCCCTTCTGCCCGAACAGGTTGCCCAGGACGCGCCAGACCTTCCAGCCGGGACGGGCCTCGCCCGGGGCGCGGCTCGCCGCGCGGAAGCTCTGCCAGCGTCCTTCCGCATTCACGAAGGTCCCGGAAGATTCGAAGCTGGTCGCGACCGGCAGCAGAACATCGGCCGATGCCTGCAATTCGGGGTCGGCAAACGCGGTCAGTGCGACCACGAAACCCGCGTCGCGCAGTGCCTGCTGGAAAGCGACCGGATCATGCCCGTCACGGCCGGGTTCGAGCCCGGCAACGACGAACGCGTCGCGGCCTTCGGTCAGCATCTGCGGCGCCGGGCATCCGCCGACCTCCGGCTCCTGACCGGCCACGCCGCGATGCGGCAGCACCCCGGCCAGCCAGGCACCGGCAGCATTCGCGCCCTCGGACATGTACCCGAGACGGGCGCCGGTATGGCGGGCGATCCAGCCGGCCAGGGCCCGCAGGGTCGCAAACGCCGGGCTGGCCATCGCGTCGGCACCCAGCAGCACGTGGCCCTGTTCGCCGTCCAGCAGCGAGCGCGCCGCCCGCTCGAACGCTTCGCGGGTGTCCGGATCGTCGCTCTCGGCGGCCTTCACAATCTTCTCGAGGCGCGGGGGCAGGCCCTCGCCGGCGGCCGCGATGCGGCCGGCGATCCCGGCCAGGGCCATGACCTGGTCGTGCTCGTTGCCGACCAGCTGGGCCGCCACCGGGTAGGTCAGGTCCAGCAGCTGGTTATGCACCAGCGTGACCCGGGCATCGTTGTTGAGCGCCGCCTTGCGCAGGCGATGCGCCAGCAGCGGCTGCTCGCGCCGCGGATTGGTGCCGACCAGCAGGATCGCATCAGCGCGGTCCAGATCGGCGATCGGACTGCCCAGCCAGGGGAACAGGGGCGCGGCGTCGTCGTCGCGGAAATCCTGCTGGCTCATGCGGTGGTCGATGTCACGCACGCCCAGCCCGCGCAGCAGTTTCTGGCCGAGGTAGTGTTCCTCCAGCGACAGCGACGGGGAAAACAGCCCGCCGATCCGCTCCGGGGCCACCTTGCGCAGGCCTTCAACCGCATGCTGCAGGGCGGTCTCCCAGTCCACGTCCTGCCACTGTCCGGCGCGCTTGATGCGCGGAGTGGTCACGCGGTCCTCGGCATACAGCCCCGCGTAGGAGAAACGATCCCGATCCGAGATCCAGGTCTCGTTGACTGCTTCGTTGTCGCGCGGGACCACCCGCATCACGCGCCCGTCATAGGTATGGGCGGCAATGTTGGAACCCACCGCGTCGTGCGGGGCGATACTGGGGGCCTGGGCGTATTCCCAGGCGCGTGCGCCGTAGCGCGACGGCTTGGCGGTGAGCGCGCCCACCGGACACAGATCGATCACGTTCCCGGAGAGCTCGTGCGCGACGGTCTTCTCGACATAGGTACCGATCCGCATGTCTTCGCCGCGCCCCGTCGCCCCCAGTTCGCGTACGCCCGCGATCTCCTCGCCAAAGCGCACGCAGCGGGTGCAGTGAATGCAGCGGGTCATCTCGGTCTCGATCAGCGGACCGATATCCTTGTCGTGCACGACCCGCTTGGCTTCGGTGTATTGCGAAACGGACTCGCCATACCCCATGGCCACGTCCTGCAGTTCACACTCGCCGCCCTGATCACAGATCGGGCAATCCAGCGGGTGATTGATCAGCAGGAATTCCATCGTGCCCTTCTGCGCGGAAATCGCGAGGGGCGACTGCGTGTACACCTTCATGCCGTCCATCACCGGCGTGGCACAGGCCGGCAGCGGCTTGGGCGCTCGCTCGACCTCCACCAGGCACATCCGGCAATTGGCGGCCACGGACAGTTTCTTGTGATAGCAGAAGCGCGGAATCCGGATATCGGCCTCGTCCGCAACCTCGATGAGCATGGTGCCCTTGGGCGCCTGCAAGGTCTGCCCGTCGATCTCGACGGTGACCAGATCCTGTGGCTGATCCTGACTCATGTTCGATTCCTGCTGCGTGTGCGCGACGGGGCGATCAGGCGGCGCTGGCCACCGGGCTCCGGCCGTGCTGGATGTAGTGTTCGAATTCGTGACGGAAATGCTTCACGAAACTGCGCACCGGCATCGCGGCGGCATCCCCGAGGGCGCAGATGGTGTGCCCTTCGATCTTGCTCGCGACGTCGTCCAGGCGTTCCAGGTCCTCGGGACGACCCTTCCCTTCGACGATGCGGGTCAGCATGCGGTACAGCCAGCCGGTGCCTTCGCGGCACGGCGTGCACTGACCGCAGGATTCGGAATAGTAGAAGCGCGCGATGGTCTGCAGCGCCTTCACCATGTCGGTGGTCTCGTCCATCACGATCACCGCACCGGAGCCGAGCATGGATCCGGCCTGGGTAATGGAGTCGTAGTCCATGTTGGTCTGCAGCATCGTGTCGCCCGGCACCACCGGCACGGACGAGCCGCCCGGGATCACCGCCTTGAGCTGGCGGCCATCGAGCACGCCACCGGCCATCTCCAGCAGCTCGCGAAACGGCATGCCCAGGGGCACTTCGAAGTTGCCGGGTTTGTTGACGTGTCCGGACACCGAGAACAGTTTCTCGCCGCCCGATTTGGGCACGCCCAGGTCCGCGAACCACTGGCCGCCATTACGAATGATCGACGGGATGGAGGCGAGCGACTCGGTATTGTTGACCGTCGTCGGCTTCCCGTAGACCCCGAAATTCGCGGGGAATGGCGGTTTGAAGCGCGGCTGCCCCTTCTTGCCCTCGAGCGACTCCAGCAGCGCGGTTTCCTCGCCGCAGATATAGGCGCCCGCGCCCAGCGTCGGATACAGATCGAAGTCCACACCCGAGCCAAGGATGTCACGCCCGAGGTAGCCGGCCTCGTAGGCCTCCTTCAGGGCGGCCTCGAAGCGCGTATTGACCTCGTCCATGAACTCGCCGCGCATGTAGTTGTATCCCACGGTTGCGCCGATCGCGTAACCGGCGATCGCCATTCCTTCGATCAGCGCATGCGGGTTGTACATCAGGATCTCGCGATCCTTGCAGGTACCGGGCTCGGATTCGTCCGAGTTGCAGACAATGTATTTCTGGCCCGGGGAATTGCGCGGCATGAACGACCATTTCATCCCGGTCGGGAACCCCGCGCCACCGCGGCCGCGGAGGTTGGAGGTCTTGACCTCCTCGATCACGTCTTCCGCGGCCATCTTGCCGCCGAACACCTTTTCCAGCGCCTGGTAGCCGCCGACGCTGCGATAGGTCTCGAGCGACGACGGGTTGTCCAGGTAGCGGGTCGCAAAACAGATCTGGTTGGCCATCGCTTCAGGACTCCAGGCCGTCGAGAATCTCGTCCACGCGCTCCGGCGTCAGATTCTCGTAATAGACATGGTTCACCTGCATCATCGGAGCCCCGCAACAGGCGGCGAGGCATTCTTCTTCCTTCTTCAGGTAGAACTTCCCGTCGGGCGTGGTTTCGCCCAGGGTGATGCCGAGCCGGTTCTCCAGATGTTCGATAATCCCGGCCGAGCCGCGCAGACTGCAGGAGATGTTGTTGCACACCGCAATGGTGTGCTTGCCCACCGGCTCGAGCTCGAACATGGAATAGAACGAACCCACCTCGTAAACGGCGATGGCCGGCAGCCCGAGGTAGTCGGCAACCGCGTCCATCTTCGCGGTGGAGACATAGCCGTCCTCATGCTGGACCACCCGCAGTGCGGCGAGTACCGCCGAGCGCTTCTGGTCCTCGGGATAGCGGGCCAGCCAGTGATCGATCTCCTCGCGCTCGTGGTCGCTCAGGTCGACCTTGTGCGCGGCCGGCTTGTGAAAGGCAACGGGTTTGGGTTCGGCAGCCATCAGCGATCAATCTCCCCGAAGACGATATCCTGGGTTCCGATAATGGCCACGACGTCGGCCAGCATGTGGCCGCGCGCCATCTCGTCCAGGGCGGAAAGGTGGACAAAGCCCGGCGGGCGCACCTTGAGGCGATACGGTTTGTTGGCGCCATCCGACACCAGATAGCAGCCGAACTCGCCCTTGGGATGCTCGATGCCGGCGTAGGCTTCGCCCTCCGGCAGGCACATCCCTTCGGTAAACAGCTTGAAGTGATGGATCAGCGACTCCATGTCCGCCTTCATCTCTTCGCGCTTCGGCGGCGTGATCTTGTGATCCTCCAGCAGCACCGGACCGGGGTTCCTGCGCAACCAGTCGACGCACTGCCGAATGATGCGGTTGGACTGGCGCATTTCTTCCATGCGTACCAGGTAACGGTCATAGCAGTCGCCGTTGACGCCGATCGGGATGTCGAAATCCAGCTGGTCATAGACCTCGTAGGGCTGCTTCTTGCGCAGATCCCATTCCACCCCGGATCCGCGCAGCATCGGCCCGGTGAATCCGAGCTGCTTCGCCCGGTCGGCATCCACCACGCCGATACCGACCGTACGCTGTTTCCAGATACGGTTGTCGGTCAGCAGGGTCTCGTATTCGTCCACGCACCCGGGGAACCGTTCGGTGAACGACTCGATGAAGTCCAGCAGCGAGCCCTGCCGATTGGCATTCAGCTCGTCGACCGTTTCCTGCGACTTCCAGGCCGAGGGCTGGTATTTCGGCATCGTGCCGGGCAGGTCGCGGGCGACCCCGCCGGGCCGGTAGTAAGTGGCGTGCATGCGCGCGCCGGAGACCGCCTCGTAGCAGTCCATCAGGTCCTCGCGCTCGCGGAACGCGTACAGGAACACCGTCATCGCGCCGATGTCCAGGGCGTGCGCGCCCAGCCACATCAGGTGATTCAGGATGCGGGTGATCTCGTCGAACATCACCCGGATGTACTGCGCCCGCAGCGGCGCCTCGATACCGAGCAGACGCTCCATGGCGAGCACGTAACCGTGCTCGTTGCACATCATGGACACGTAGTCCAGACGATCCATGTAGCCGATCGACTGGTTGTACGGCTTGCTCTCGGCGAGCTTCTCGGTCCCCCGATGCAGCAGACCGATATGCGGATCGGCGCGCTGCACCACCTCGCCGTCCATCTCCAGCACCAGTCGCAGCACCCCGTGCGCGGACGGATGCTGGGGGCCGAAGTTCAGGGTGAAATTGCGAATCTCAGGCATGATCGGCTCCTTCCGCCGGCGCGTCGCCATCGGTGTAGCGATGGTCGTCGCGGATCACCTTCGGCACCAGCACGCGCGGCTCGATAGTCACCGGCTGGTACACCACGCGAGCCTGCTCGGTGTCGTAGCGCATCTCTACGTGCCCGATCAGAGGGAAGTCCTTGCGGAACGGATGGCCGACAAAACCGTAGTCGGTCAGGATACGACGCAGGTCCGGATGCCCCGAGAACAGGATCCCGAACAGATCGAAGGCCTCGCGTTCGAACCAGTTGGCCGACGCCCAGACGTCCACCAGCGACTCCAGCTCCGGGAATTCGTCATCCGGCAGCCAGGCACGCATGCGCAGGCGACGATTGTTCTGCACCGACAGCAGATGGACCACCACGGCGAAACGCGGGCCGTCCCAGCGCGACTCACCGGGCGCATCATCGAACGTGAACCGGCCGGAGGTGGCGGGCTGGACGCCGCGACTGAAGCCCTCACTGGAGGCATCATCGGTAGCCCATTCGGTCTGGCCGTACTCGAGATAGTCCACGCCGCACAGGTCGATCAGGATTTCGAATCCGAAATCCTCGTCGTCGCGCAGGGTCCCGGCGATCTCGCGCCAGGCGTCCACCGGTACTTCAATGGTTGCCTCGCCGTTGACCACCCGCACTCCGTCCAGGCGTTCGCCCAGCTTCGCGCGCAGTACGTCAATCCAGGTCTGTTGTTCAGCCATCTGCCACCCCGGGTCGCTCAGCGCGCGATCGTGTTCGTGCGCCGGATCTTGTTCTGAAGCTGAATGATGCCGTAAAGCAGTGCCTCGGCCGTCGGCGGACAGCCGGGCACGTAGATATCCACCGGCACGATGCGGTCGCAACCCCGAACCACGGCATACGAATAGTGGTAGTAGCCACCGCCGTTGGCACAGGAGCCCATGGAGATCACCCAGCGCGGTTCGGACATCTGGTCGTACACCTTGCGCAGCGCCGGTGCCATCTTGTTGACCAGCGTCCCCGCCACGATCATCACGTCGGACTGGCGCGGACTCGGGCGGAACACCACCCCGAACCGGTCCATGTCGTAGCGCGCGGCGCCCGTGTGCATCATCTCCACCGCACAGCAGGCCAGACCGAAGGTCATCGGCCACAGGGAGCCGGTGCGGGCCCAGTTGATGAGCTTGTCAGCCGAGGTGGTGACGTAGCCCTTTTCCAGAACGCCTTCTATTCCCATTCCAGCGCCCCCTTCTTCCATTCGTAGACAAAGCCGACTACCAGAATCAGCAGAAACAGCGCCATCGCAAGAAGCCCGAACAGGCCTACGGCATCGAGGGAGACGGCCCAGGGAAACAGAAAGGCGATCTCGAGATCGAAGATGATGAAAAGGATGGCGACCAGATAGAACCGAACGTCGAACTTGAGGCGCGAATCCTCGAACGCCTCGAAGCCGCATTCATACGGCGAATCCTTGGCGGCATCCGCCTTGCGGGGCCCCACGGCCATGCCGATCACCAGCGGCACGATGCCGATCACGATGCCTACTGCAATGAACAGCAGGATGGGCAGATATCCTTCCAGCATGTCTCTCTCCCGTACGCCGCCTCGGGCGGGCAGGTCCACGGGTCGGCCGAACAGGAGGGCCGGACCATGGGCGGTTCAGCGTTGCTGGGTGAATGCGCCGGGGCCGCGGCCCTCGGGCGATCGGGCCGGTGCGCTCACCGGTGAGGCAGTCTAGGTGAAGCCGGAAAACGGTGTCAAGCTCACATAGAAAGCCAAGTTACTGTTTATAAAGGCTTTACAATAAAAAGGTTCCGCCCGGTGCTCCGGACGGAACCTTCCCTGAAAAATGGTGCAGATGGTGGGACTCGAACCCACACGGCTTGCGCCACTACCCCCTCAAGATAGCGTGTCTACCAATTCCACCACATCTGCGTATTCCTGACTGAAGCTCTATTGTGGCACGTCCTGTGGCCGCGAGGGCGGATCGGCCGGCTCGTCGGCAGGGGAATCATCCGGCGCCATGCCCGGGACATCCCCGATCGGGATATCGTCCTCGACCGCCTCTTCGGGCGTCGGTTCATCCATAAGGCTGCGCGCCTCGGGTTCCGACGCGGCGATATAGGCCAGCGCCAGCCCGTTGATGAAAAACACCGCGGCCAGAAAGGCCGTGGCGCGGCTCAGGAAGTTGGCCGACCCCTGGGCACCGAACACGGTGGCCGAGGCCCCGCTGCCAAATGCAGCCCCGGCATCGGCGCCCTTGCCGTGCTGCATCAACACCAGCGCGATGATGGAGATCGACACCACCACCTGAACGACCAGGAGGATCCCGTAGATCATTCGCCCGCCCCGGTCGCGGCCCGTGCAATCCCGGCGAAATTCGCGGCATCCAGCGAGGCTCCGCCCACCAGGCCGCCATCGATGTCATCGTGCGCCAGCAGCCCGGCGGCGTTGTCGGCCTTCATCGACCCGCCATACAGGATGCGCAGGTCGGCAGCCACGCGCGGATCGCGGCCCGCGACCCGGTTACGGATGAACGCATGCACCTCGGCCGCCTGCTCCGGGGTGGCCGTCAGGCCGGTGCCGATCGCCCAGACCGGCTCGTAGGCGATCACGGCGCGGTCCAGCGATTCGACCCCGGCGGCGTCCAGCACGGCATCGAGCTGCTCGCCCACCACCGCTTCGGTGCGGCCGGCTTCGCGCTCTTCCTTCTGCTCGCCCACGCACAGGATCGGGGTCACGCCGGCGGCCAGGGCCGCCTGATACTTGGCCGCGACCCAGGCGCTGTCCTCGGCCTGGCGTTCGCGACGTTCGGAGTGCCCCACGATCACGTAACGGCAGCCCACATCCTTGAGCATGGACGCGGCGACCTCGCCGGTGTATGCGCCGGAAGCCTGATCGGAGCAGTCCTGCCCCCCGACCTCAATCGGGCTGTCGGCCAGGGCCTCGACGACTTCGGGCAGGTAGACCGCAGGCGGGCACACGGCCAGCTCGACGCCGGTCAGTCCGTCCAGCTCCGAACGGAGCGCGGACAGCAGCTCGCGATTGGCGTCGCGGGAGCCGTTCATTTTCCAGTTTCCGGCGACCAGCGGCTTGCGCATGCGGTGGTTCCTCCTGCGGTGACCCGGGTTCCATGATTGAGCGGCGGGATGTTACCGGCGCGTTCCCGGCAAATCAACCGACCACCCGGGCGCCGCGTGATGCGCACCGGGTGGCGTGCGTCAGGCGACCGCGCGGATGGCGTCCGCAATCCGTTCCGCGGCGGCCTGCGTGGCGCCCGCGTCTTCCGCCTCGACCATCACGCGGATCAGGGGTTCCGTGCCCGACGGTCGCAGCAGCACACGCCCGCGGCGCCCCAGCTCCGATTCCACTTCGGCCACGGCAGCGCGTACCGGCGGCGCTTCCAGACGCTCGCCTGCCCCCGCATCCAGACGCACGTTGACGAGTGCCTGCGGGAACTGCGGGATCGCCGCGGCCAGGTCCGCCAGGGAGCGCCCGGTCCGATGCATCAAATGGGCGATCTGCAGGCCGGCTACGGTACCGTCGCCGGTGGTCGTGTGGTCCAGACAGACGATGTGTCCGGATCCCTCCCCGCCCAGCAGCCATCGGTGGCGACGCAGCTCTTCGAGGACATAACGGTCCCCGACCCGCGCGCGTACGAAGGGGATGCCGGCTTCGGCCAGCGCGTTCTCCAGGCCGAGGTTGGTCATCTGGGTACCGACGACACCCCCGCCCAGCGTGCCCTGGCGCAGGCGTTCCAGGGCGAGGATCCCGAGGATGCGGTCCCCGTCCACGATCTGCCCCGCAGCGTCGACCAGGATCACGCGATCGCCGTCACCATCCAGGGCGATGCCCAGATCGGCGCCCGCGGCCCGCACGCGTTCGGCCAGGCGCTCGGGGTGCAGCGCCCCTACGCCCTCATTGATGTTGTAGCCATCGGGCGCGGCACCGGTCAGTTCGACCTCCGCCCCGAGCTCCTCGAACACATGCGGCGCGACGTTGTAGGTCGCCCCGTGCGCGCAGTCGAGCACGATGCGCATGCCGCGCAGTTCGGATCGCGCGGGGATGGCGCTCTTGCAGAATTCGACGTAGCGCCCGGCCGCGTCGGAGATGCGTACGGCCTTGCCCAGACGCCGGCCGTCGATGGCCTGCGCGGGTTCGTCGAGGCGCGCCTCGATCGCGGCCTCCACCGCGTCGGGCAGCTTGTCGCCCTCCGGGGTGAAAAACTTGAACCCGTTGTCATTGAACGGGTTGTGCGAGGCGCTGATCACCACCCCCGCAGTCGCACGGAAGGTCCGGGTCAGATAGGCGATGGCCGGCGTGGGCATCGGGCCCAGCAGGGCCACGTCGAGCCCGGCCGCCGACAGGCCCGCCTCCAGCGCCGATTCGAACATGTAGCCGGAGACCCGGGTATCCTTGCCGACCAGCACCGGCCCCTGGGCATGTCCGTTCTCGCCCAGGATCTCGCCCACGGCGTAGCCCAGGCGCAGGGCAAACTCCGGCGTCATCGGCCATTCGCCGGTTCGCCCGCGGATGCCGTCGGTCCCGAAATAACGTCCCATGCGGTTCCTCCCTAAGACATGACCCCGTCAGTACCGCGGGGATCCAGCGCGGAGTATATCGCGAGGGCGTCCGCCGTGGCCGCGACGTCGTGCACACGCAGGATGCGCGCCCCCTGCTGCGCGGCGAGCAGCGCCGCGGCCACGCTCCCGCTGCCACGCTCCGTCACCGGCCGCTGTCCCAGCAGGGCCCCGATCATCGACTTGCGCGAGACCCCGACCAGCACCGGCCGACCATCACCGACCAGGTCCGGGAGATGGCGGAACAGCTCGAGATTGTGTTCCAGCGTCTTGCCGAAACCGAAGCCCGGATCCACCACCAGGCGGTCCGGCGGTACCCCCGCGTCCTGCAGTGCACTGCAGCGTGCGTCGAGGAACGCCCGCACCTCGGCGGTGACGTCCTCGTAGTGCGGTGCATGCTGCATCGACTGCGGCTCACCCTGCATGTGCATCACGCACAGGGCCACGCCGCGCTCCCGGGCGGCCACCACCGCCTCCTTCTCGGCGCCCGGACGGCGGAAGGCATTCACGTCGTTGAGCATGGCCGCGCCCGCGGCCACCGCGTCGCGCATGATCTCCGGCTTCATGGTATCGACCGAGACCGGCAGGGAAACCTCCGCCCCCAGCGCCTCCAGCACCGGCAGCACGCGGCGCCGTTCTTCCGCCAGCGAAACCGGTTCGGCCCCCGGGCGGGTGGATTCCCCGCCCACGTCGATCAGATCCGCGCCCTCGTCCTGCATCTGCCGCGCACGGGCCACCGCCCGATCCACGCGATCATGGGCGCCACCGTCCGAGAAGGAATCCGGCGTCACGTTGAGGATGCCCATCACCCGCGGGCGATCGAGAGGCAGCGGACCGGCCGGTCCCTGCAGCAGCACGGGGCTTGCATTTGTAGCGGTCATCAGTCGTCCCTGGAATGGCGGAAGACACCAACAGAAAGGCCGCCGCGACGGGGTCACGGCGGCCGGGGTGCGCAACGGTCATGCCCGCCGCCACGCGACGACGGGCCCTCGGGCGGGTCAGGACTGAGGTGCCGGCCCTCCGACCACGCCGCGGTCACTGTCCCGCGAGTCGTCGGCGCCTTCCTCACCCTCGCCGTCACCCGCCGGGCTGCCGGCATCGCCCCCGCCGGAGGTGCCGTCGTTCCAGTCGGCGGGTTCACGCGGCTCGCGACCGGCCATGATGTCCTCGATCTGCTTGTCGTCGATGGTCTCGTACTTCATCAGTGCGCCGGCCATCGCATGCAGCTTGTCGAGGTTGTCGAGCAGGATCTGACGCGCATGATCGTAATGGGTATCGATGATCTTGCGCACCTCCTCGTCGATCGCATTGGCGGTCTCGTCGGACATCTGCTTGGGCTTGCCCATCTGCGGGCCGAGGAACGACTGCTGCTCGTCCTCGCCGTAGTCCAGCGGCCCCAGCTTCTCCGACAGCCCCCACTTGGTCACCATGTTGCGGGCGATCTGCGAGGCCTTCTCGATGTCGTTGGATGCCCCCGTGGTGACCGATTTCTCGCCGAAGATGATCACCTCGGCCAGGCGCCCGCCGAACAGGCTGGCGATCTGACTCTCCAGCTTGGTCCGCGAATGGCTGTAGCGGTCCTCCTCGGGCAGGAACATGGTCACGCCCAGCGCGCGGCCGCGCGGGATGATGCTGACCTTGTACACCGGGTCGTGCTCGGGGACGGTCAGGCCCACGATCGCATGCCCGGCCTCGTGATAGGCGGTCAGCTTCTTCTCGTCCTCGGACATCACCATGGAGCGGCGTTCGGCGCCCATCATGATCTTGTCCTTGGCGCGCTCGAAGTCGCTCATGTCCACCAGGCGCTTGCCGGCGCGGGCAGCGAACAGCGCCGCCTCGTTGACCAGGTTGGCCAGGTCCGCACCGGAGAAGCCCGGCGTACCGCGCGCGATCTTGTGCGGGTTCACGTCTTCCGCGATCGGCGTCTTCTTCATGTGCACGTTGAGGATCTGCTCGCGACCGCGCACGTCCGGCGGCGGCACCACCACCTGACGGTCGAAGCGGCCCGGACGCAGCAGCGCCTGGTCCAGCACGTCGGGACGGTTGGTCGCGGCGATCACGATCACGCCCTCGGTGCCCTCGAAGCCATCCATCTCGACCAGCAGCTGGTTGAGGGTCTGCTCGCGCTCGTCGTGACCGCCGCCGCCCATGCCGCCACCGCGCTGACGACCGACGGCGTCCAGCTCGTCGATGAAGATGATGCACGGGGCGTTTTTCTTGGCCTCGGCGAACATGTCGCGCACGCGCGAGGCGCCGACCCCCACGAACATCTCGACGAAGTCGGAGCCGGAGATGCTGTAGAACGGCACCTTGGCCTCGCCCGCGATGGCCTTCGCCAGCAGGGTCTTCCCGGTACCCGGAGAGCCCACCATCAGCACGCCGCGCGGGATCTGCCCGCCGAGCTTCTGGAACTTGCCCGGATCCTTGAGGAAATCGACCAGCTCCACGACCTCGTCCTTGGCCTCGTCACAGCCGGCCACGTCGGAGAAGGTCACCTTCACCTGGTCCTCGGACATCAGCTTGGCCTTGGACTTGCCGAACGACATCGCCCCCTTGCCGCCGGCACCGCCGCCCTGCATCTGCCGCATGAAGTAGATCCACACGGCGATCAGCAGCAGGATCGGGAACCAGCTGATGAGGATGCTCATCAACAGGCCGCGCTCGGCCTCCTCCTCGGCGTTGATCTCCACGTTATGGTTGAGGAGATCGCCGATCAGCCCCGAATCGTTCGGGTTGACGGTGGAGAAGCGCTCCCCGTCGGCCATCTGCCCGGTGATCTTGTCACCTTCGATGGTGACGCTGTCCACGCGACCGCTCTGCACCTGCTGGATGAACTCCGAGTAGGTGATGCTGCGCGTCGCCTGCTGCTCGGGATCGGGCGCGAAATTGTTGAAGATGGACATCAGGACGACGGCAATCACCGCCCAGATGATCAGATTCTTTACCAGGCCATTCAAAACGACACCTCAAAAGCTGTGCTGGGCCGAACGCGTATCCGTGAATACTAATGGATCGTTACACATCCCGTGGGTTCCGCGCCAATACATACACTTCGCGTGAGCGGGGCCGCGACGCCTTCGGCTTGCGCACCTTCACCTGTGCGAAACACCGGCGCAGCTCCGCAAGGTAGGCATCCGAGCCTTCCCCCTGGAACAGCTTGACCAGAAACGCGCCATTCGGTTTCAGCACGCGCAGCGCCAGATCCAGCGCCAGCTCGCACAGATGGATCGAACGCGGCTGGTCAACGGCATCCGTACCGGTAAGATTGGGGGCCATGTCGGAAAGCACAAGATCCGCACCCTCGCCGCCCAGGGTCTCGAGGATGCGGTCCAGCACTTCGTCCTCGCGGAAATCCCCGGTCACGACCTCCGCGCCGGGGACCGGGTCCATCGGCAGGATGTCGGAGGCGACCAGCACGCCCTTGCGCCCGATGCGACCGGCCGCGTACTGGGTCCAGCCGCCGGGAGCCGCCCCCAGATCCACCACGCGCATCCCGGGCCGCAGGAGACGGTCGCGCTGGTCCAGCTCTTCCAGCTTGAAGACCGCGCGACCGCGATACCCTTCCTGCTGCGCGCGCTGCACGTACGGGTCATCGAAATGCTCCTTCAGCCAGCGCTGACTGGAGCGACTGCGCTTAGGCATCCCCCGTCCCCCGGTTTCGTGCCGGCGGCGGCGTGCTACACTCGTAACGTTTCAAAACGAAGCAAGCCTCCCGTGAATCTGACTGACGCGCAACGCCGCCATCTGCGCAGCCTGGCCCACCCGCGCAAGCCCGTCGTGACCCTTGGCCGTCATGGCCTGTCCGAGGCCGTACTGGCCGAGCTGGAACAGGCGCTGGCCCACCACGAACTGGTCAAGGTGAAGGTCGGGATCGGCGACCGCGACACCCGCGCCGAGGTCGTCCACGACATGTGCGAGCGCACCGGCGCGGAGCTGGTTCAGCGCATCGGGCATGTGGCCACCCTGTTCCGGCGCAACCCCGAAGCGCCGAAGGTCAGTCTCGACCCCGTCAGTTGACGTAGCGCACCTCGAGGATCTCGTATTCCGTCTCGCCTCCGGGTGCCTGAACGGTCACGATGTCGCCCTCTTCCTTGCCGATCAGCGCCCGGGCGATCGGCGAGGATACCGAGATCATGTTCTGCTTGATGTCGGCCTCGTCGTCGCCGACGATCTTGTAGGTGACCTCGCGCCCGTCCTCGGTGGCCTCCAGCACCACCGTGGTGCCGAACACCACCTTGCCGGTCTGCGGCAGCGCGGTCACGTCGATGATCTCCGCATTCGACAGGGTCGCCTCCAGCTCGCGGATACGCCCCTCGATGAAGCTCTGCTGCTCGCGCGCCGCATGATACTCGGCGTTTTCCTTCAGATCGCCGTGCTCGCGCGCCTCGGCGATCGCGTTGACCACCTTCGGCCGGTCTTCGGCCTTCAGGCGCCGCAGCTCTTCCTTCATCTTCTCGGCGCCATTCAAGGTAAGCGGTGTCTTCTTCATGAACCCAACCCTCCTGCTCGGTTCTCCTCGTGGAGCGACTGCAGCCGGAACACGTCGCTGCCCTCCAGATGGTCCAGGGCCTGGACCGTGGCCCGGGCCCCGGCGATGGTGGTGGTATAGCCCACCTTGTGCATCAGGGCCTCGCGCCGGATGGTGTAGGAGTCGGCGGTCGACTGCTTGCCTTCCACGGTATTGATGATAAAGCTGACCTCGTCGTTCTTGATCATGTCGACGATGTGCGGGCGCCCTTCGGTGACCTTGTTCACGCGGGTCACGGCGATGCCCTGCTCTTCCAGCAATCCGGCGGTGCCGCGGGTCGCCAGCACCTCGAAACCCAGCTCCACCAGCCGACGCGCGATCCCGATGACCTCCGGCTTGTCGATGTCGCGCACCGACACGAAGGCCTTGCCGGTGGAGGGGAGCCGCACGCCCGCGCCCAGCTGACTCTTGGCGAAGGCCTCGGCGAAGCTGCGGCCCACCCCCATCACCTCGCCGGTGGACTTCATCTCCGGCCCGAGGATCGGATCCACGCCGGGGAACTTGGCGAACGGGAACACCGCTTCCTTGACCGAGTAGTAGTCGGGGAACACCGCACCACCCACGCCCTGGTCGGCCAGCGAGGTCCCGGCCATGCAGCGCGCCGCGATCTTGGCCAGCGGCAGGCCGACGCTCTTGGACACGTAGGGCACGGTGCGCGAGGCACGCGGATTGACCTCCAGCACGTAGATGTCGTCGCCCTTGATCGCGAACTGGGTATTCATCAGCCCGACCACGCGCAGGCCCACGGCCATCTTGCGTACCTGATCCACCATGCGCTCCTGCAGCTCCAGCGACAGCGAGAACGGCGGCAGCGAGCAGGCGGAGTCCCCGGAATGGACACCGGCCTGCTCGATGTGTTCCATCACCCCGCCGATGAACACGTCCTGGCCGTCGCAGACGGCGTCGATGTCGACCTCGATCGCATCGTCGAGGAAACGGTCCAGCAGCACCGGCGCCTCGTTGGAGACCGACACCGCGCTGTGCATGTAGCCGCGCAGGTCCTCGCGGTCGCGCACGATCTCCATCGCGCGGCCTCCGAGCACGTAGGACGGGCGCACCACCAGCGGGTAACCGATCTCGTCGGCCAGCTTCTCGGCCTCTTCCTCGCTGCGCGCGGTGCGGTTCGGCGGCTGCTTGAGCCCCAGCTTGTTCAGCAGGGCCTGGAAGCGCTCGCGGTCCTCGGCCAGGTCGATCGAGTCGGGGCTGGTGCCGATGATCGGCACCCCGGCATCCTCCAGGTCCCGCGCCAGCTTCAACGGGGTCTGACCGCCGTACTGCACGATCACGCCGGCGGGCCGCTCGGTCTCCACGACCTCCAGCACATCCTCCAGCGTGAGCGGCTCGAAGTACAGCCGATCCGAGGTGTCATAGTCGGTGGAGACCGTCTCCGGGTTGCAGTTGACCATGATGGTCTCGTACTGGTCCTCGCGCATCGCGAGGGCGGCATGCACGCAGCAGTAGTCGAACTCGATCCCCTGGCCGATGCGGTTGGGCCCGCCGCCCAGGACCATGATCTTCTGCCGGTCGCTCGGCTCCGCCTCGTTCTCCTCCTCGTAGGAGGAATACATGTAGGCGGTGGTGGTGGCGAACTCGGCCGCACAGGTATCCACCCGCTTGTACACCGGGCGCACGCCAAGACGATGACGGTGCTTGCGCACGGCCTTCTCGGTCTCGTTCAGCAGCCGGGCCAGCCGCAGGTCGGAAAAACCACGCTGCTTCAGCCGGTACATCTCCTCGGCATCGATCTCGCCGAGGATGCGGTCGCGCACCGCCTTTTCCAGATCCACCAGCTCCTGGATCTGCGCCAGGAACCAGGGATCGATGGCGGTCAGCTCGAAGATGTCCTGCACGCTGAAGCCGTGACGGAAGGCATCCGCCACGTACAGCAGCTGGTCGGGCGTCGGGTTGGCCAGTGCGGTGCGCAGGCGCTCCACCACATCCGGCGCGTCGAGATCGATGCGCTCGTCCAGGCCGTCCATCCCGGTCTCCATCGAGCGCAGCGCCTTCTGCAGGGATTCCTGGAAGGTCCGGCCGATGGCCATCGCCTCGCCGACCGCTTTCATCTGCGTGGTCAGGCTGGCCTCGGCCTGCGGGAACTTCTCGAAGGTGAAACGCGGGATCTTGGTCACCACGTAGTCGATGGACGGCTCGAACGAGGCCGGGGTCAGGCCGCCGGTGATCTCGTTCTTCAGCTCGTCCAGGGTATAGCCCACCGCCAGCTTGGCCGCGACCTTGGCGATCGGGAAGCCGGTCGCCTTGGAGGCCAGCGCGGAGGAACGCGACACCCGCGGGTTCATCTCGATCACGATCATGCGCCCGTTGTCAGGGTTGATCGCGAACTGCACGTTGGAGCCGCCGGTCTCCACCCCGATCTTGCGCAGCACCGCCAGCGAGGCGTCGCGCATGATCTGGTATTCCTTGTCGGTCAGGGTCTGCGCCGGGGCCACGGTGATCGAGTCCCCGGTGTGGATCCCCATCGGATCGACGTTCTCGATGGAGCAGATGATGATGGCGTTGTCCGCCTGATCGCGGACCACCTCCATCTCGAACTCCTTCCAGCCCAGCGCGGACTCCTCCAGCAGCACCTGGTTGACTGGCGAGAGGTCGAGCCCGTTCTTGACGATGTACTCGAACTCCTCGCGGTTGTAGGCGATGCCGCCGCCCGAGCCGCCGAGGGTGAACGAGGGCCGGACGATCACCGGAAAGCCGATGCGCGGCTGGATCTGCTGCGCCTCTTCCCAGGAATGCGCCAGCTCGGCGGTGGGGGTGTCCAGGCCGATATCGGCCATCGCCGCCTTGAAATGGTCGCGGTCCTCGGCCATGTCGATCGCCGCCTCGTTGGCGCCGATCATCTCCACCCCGTGCTTGTCCAGCACCCCTTCGCGCGAGAGATCCAGCGCGCAGTTCAGCGCGGTCTGCCCGCCCATCGTGGGCAGCAGCGCATCCGGCTGCTCGGCGGCGATGATCTTTTCCACGGTCTTCCATTCCACCGGCTCGATGTAGACCGCATCGGCCATCTCCGGATCGGTCATGATGGTCGCCGGGTTGGAGTTCACCAGGATCACCCGGTAGCCCTCCTCGCGCAGGGCCTTGCAGGCCTGGGCGCCGGAGTAGTCGAACTCGCAGGCCTGGCCGATCACGATCGGGCCGGCCCCGAGGATCAGGACGCTCTGGATATCGGTACGCTTGGGCATGAGGCCGCTCTCGCTGGCTGTCGGGTCAGGATTCGGGTTCGGCGGACGGCACGCGGGCGCGCCGCCGGGGTTCTCAGGCGCGGGCGGCGCGCATCATCTCGACGAAATCGTCGAACGCCGCGGACACGTCATGCGGCCCCGGGCTCGCCTCCGGGTGTCCCTGCAGGCTGAACGCCGGGCAGTCCGTCCGCGCGACGCCCTGCAGGGTGCCGTCGAACAGCGAGCGGTGGGTCGGCGTCAGGGTCTCCGGGAGCCGGTCCTCGTCGATCGCGAACCCGTGGTTCTGCGACGAGATCATCACGCGCCCGCTGGCTTCGTGACGAATCGGGTGGTTGGCGCCGTGGTGGCCGAATTTCATCTTCACGCTCTGCGCGCCGCTGGCCAGGCCCAGCAGCTGATGGCCGAGGCAGATACCGAACAGCGGCAGGCGCCGCTCGCAGAATTCACGGATCGCCTCGATCGCGTAGCCACAGGGTTCCGGATCGCCCGGCCCGTTGGACAGGAAGACCCCGTCGGGCGCCAGCTCCAGCACCTCGGCGGCCGGGGTCTCCGCCGGCACCACGGTCACCCGGCAGCCGCGATCCACCATCATCCGCAGGATGTTCTGCTTCATGCCGAAGTCATAGGCCACCACGTGATACTCGGCCGCCTCCGGGCTCAGCTGCCGCGGCTCCCCGCCCAGCTGCCAGGTGCCCTCCAGCCACTCGTAGCGCTTGCGCGTGGTGACCTCGCGGGCCAGATCCATGCCCTTGATGCCGGGAAACTCGCGGGCCGCGGCCAGAGCCGCCGACTCGTCCACCTCGCCGGCCTGGATGCAGCCGTTCTGCGCGCCCTTCTCGCGCAGCAGACGGGTCAGCCGCCGGGTGTCGATGCCGGCAATGGCGACGATCCCGTGGCGCAGCAGGTAATCCGGCAGCGACTCGCGCGAGCGGAAGTTCGACACCAGCGGCGGCACGTCGCGCACGATCAGCCCGGCGGCCTGCGCGCGGGACGACTCGTCGTCTTCCGGGGTGGTGCCGGTGTTGCCGATATGCGGATAGGTCAGGGTCACCATCTGCCGGGCATAGGAGGGGTCCGTCAGGATCTCCTGATAGCCGGTCATGGCCGTGTTGAACACCACCTCGCCGACGGTCTGGCCAAGGGCGCCGATCGCCTGGCCATGGAACACGGTGCCATCTTCAAGGACGAGCAGGGCGGGCGCGGGCACGGGCGAACCTCCGGCAGGGCATCTACGAAAGGGATGGAATCAGTGTACGCGAGGGCCCGAACCCCCGTCCAACACGGACCGCGCGGACGGGGCTACAGCTCACGCAGCCCAAGCACGTCCTGCATGTCGAACAGCCCGGGCCCGCGTTCGCTGGCCCACACCGCCGCACGCACCGCGCCGGCGGCGAAGATCCCGCGATCCGAGGCCTTGTGGGTAATCTCCACCCGTTCGCCCTCGCCGGCGAACAGCGCGGTATGCTCGCCGACGATGTCGCCGCCGCGCACCGTGGCAAAGCCGATGGTGCTGCGCTCGCGCGCACCGGTGTGTCCCTCGCGGCCGTACACCGCGTCCTGCTCCAGGTCGCGCCCCAGGGTGTCGGCCACGATGCGCCCCAGACGCAGTGCGGTGCCCGACGGGGCATCCACCTTGTGCCGGTGATGCGCCTCCAGGATCTCCACGTCGGTGCTGTCGCCCAGCGCGCGTGCCGCCAGTTCCACCAGCTTGAAGGTCAGGTTGACGCCCACGCTCATGTTGGGGGCATACACGACCGTATGCTCCGCGGCCGCCGCGCGCAGCGCCGCCTCCTGATCGGCATCCAGGCCGGTGGTGCCGACCACCAGGGTGCGCCCCGCCCGGCGGCAGATCTCCAGGTGCTCCATGGTGGCCTCGGGGCGGGTGAAATCGATCAGCACGTCGAAATCTCCGGTCACCGTGCCCAGATCCTCCACCAGGTGCACGCGGCCGGCCGCATCCACCGGCTGGCCGATGGCCTCGCTGCCCGGACGTTCGCTGGCCGCACCCAGTTCCGCCTGCGGGTGTTCCTCCACCGCGCGCACCAGGTTCTGCCCCATGCGCCCGGCGGCGCCCGCGACTGCTACTCGGATCATGATCGTTGCGTCCTCCTGTCAGTTGCACAAAGCCTACGCGAGCCCCGGCGATGCGTCAGCCCGCCCGGGTCCCGGCGGCCACCCGCCGGTGGCGCCAGTGACCGAACAGCGAGGCCACCACCCCGGCTGCCGCCAGCCCCGCGGCCAGCACGTAGACCGAGGCCGAGCCCACGCCGTCCCACAGATAGCCGGCGGCCAGACTGCCCAGCGCACCCCCGATGCCGAAGGCCAGCGATGAATAAAGCGCCTGCCCGCGCCCCTGCAGCCGGCCGGGGAAGAAATAATGGATCAGCGAGATCGCCGCCGCGTGATACACCCCGTAGCTGAAGGCATGCAGGGTCTGGATGAACAGCAGCATCGGCAGCGACTCCGGCACCGCCGCCAGCAGCGACCAGCGCAGGGTGGTCAGCACCAGCGCGAGCGTCACCAGGAACCACGCGCCGAAGCGCAGGATCAGCCGCGGCGTGATCAGGAACAGGAACACCTCGGCCAGCACGCCCAGGGCCCACAGCTGCCCGGCCATGGAGCGGGAGAATCCGGCCTCCTCCACGTACAGGGTGAAGAACGCATAGTACGGCCCGTGACTCGCCTGCATGAAGAAACACGCCAGGAACAGCCCGATGACCTCGGGCCGCCGCAGCACGCTCCCGATCGACGGTACGTTGTTCTCGGCCACCTCGTCACGCGGCGGCTCCGGGACCTGCAGCGTGCTGACATACAGGCCGACGAACAGCAGCAGCACCAGCCACGGCAGCCAGGCCACGTCGATGTAGTCGAACAGCCAGCCCAGCGAGGCCACCGCCACGATGAAGCCCACCGACCCCCACAGCCGCACCAGCGCATAGCGGTGGCTGTCGCGTCCCAGGGTGCGCAGGGTGGTGGCCTCGAACTGCGGCAGGATCGCGTTCCAGAAGAAACTGAACACCGCCATCACCGCCGCCAGCCACCAGTAGCCGGAATACAGCAGCACCCCGGTGAAGGCAATCAGCCCCGCCAGCGCCCCCGAGCGCACCAGCGGCATGTGGGTCCCGGTACGATCCGCCAGCCAGCCCCAGACGTTGGGCGCGATGATCTTGGTCGCCAGCACGATCGCCATCAGCTCGCCGATCTGCGAACCGGAGAACCCCAGCTCGGACAGATACGGCCCCCAGTAGGGCATGAACGCCCCGATGGTGGCGAAGTAGAAGAAATAGAAGCTGGACAGGCGCAGGTTGGGCGTCACGACCGGAACCACGGGTTACGGGCCGCCCCGGACCCGCGCTTGACGGACCCGGGGCGGCCGGGAAAACGGACGAAAGGGGCCATCCAGCGACCCCGGGCGCCCCGACGGGGCCAGCGAGCTCAGGTGCCGGAGGAGCCCCCGGGATACGGCCCGCGATCGGGCACGTCGGCGTTCTGCCCGCGGTGACGCAGGGCATGATCGGCCAGCACCAGCGCCGTCATCGCCTCGGCGATGGGGGCGGCACGGATACCCACGCAGGGGTCGTGACGCCCCTTGGTCACCACCTCCACCGGCTTGCCCGCGGTGTCGATGCTGCGCCCCGGCAGGCGGATCGACGAGGTCGGCTTGAGCGCCAGGTTGGCGCGCAGCGCCTGGCCGGTGGAGATCCCGCCCAGCACGCCCCCGGCATGATTGGACAGGAAACCGTCCTCCGGGGTGATCTCGTCACGGTGCTCGGTGCCGCGCTGAGCGACGCTCGCGAAGCCGTCGCCGATCTCCACGCCCTTCACCGCATTGATGCTCATCAGGGCGTGCGCCAGCTCGGCATCCAGGCGGTCGAACACCGGTTCGCCCCAGCCGGCCGGGACCCCGCGGGCCTCGACCGTCACCTGCGCCCCGATGGAATCCCCCGACTTGCGCAGCTGGTCCATGAACTCCTCCAGCTCCGGGACCCGGTCGGGATCCGGGCAGAAGAACGGGTTCTCCTCGGTGCGGGCAAGGTCCTTCTCCGCCAGCTCCAGCGGCCCCAGCTGCGACAGCCAGCCCTGAATCGCGATGCCGTAGCGCTCCTCGAGAAAGCGCCGCGCCACCGAGCCGGCCGCCACCCGCAGCGCGGTCTCGCGCGCGGAACTGCGCCCGCCCCCGCGATAGTCGCGGATGCCGTACTTGCGGTGATAGGTGTAGTCCGCGTGTCCCGGCCGGAACTGGTCCTTGATCTCGCCGTAGTCCTTCGAGCGCTGATCGGTATTCTCGATCAGCAACCCGATGGGGGTGCCGGTGGTCACGCCCTCGAACACCCCGGACAGGATGCGCACCTGGTCCGGCTCGCGCCGCTGGGTGGTATGACGCGACTGACCCGGACGCCGCCGGTCCAGGTCCTTCTGCAGATCGGCCTCGGTGAGCGGGATCCCGGGTGGGCAGCCGTCCACGACCCCGCCCAGGGCCGGTCCGTGACTCTCGCCGAATGTGGTGACGACGAACAGTCGTCCAAAGCTGTTTCCTGACATGGCGCCAGTTTACCGCCAGCCGCCGGGGATGTCGCCCGCCCATGGAAGCGACCCGGGTACCACCACCGGAATCCGCGTCGCCGTCCTTTCGTCTATGCTCCTGTCACTCAACCGCAAGGAGTCCTCCATGACCCGTCTGCAATCGCTCCGCCGCACCGCCCTGGCCACCGTCCTGAGCGGGATGCTGGGCTTCGGCGGCTCGGCCGCGGCCGACGTCTACACCGAGCTGCCCAGCCTGAACCTGGACCTGGCCCAGGAGCTGGCGATGGCCACCGTGCAGTCCTGCCGCGACGACGGACACCAGGTCAGCGCCGTGGTGGTGGACCGCAGCGGCAACGATCGCGTCGTCATGCGCGACGACCGGGCCGCACCGCAGACCATCTCGATCGCCGGTGACAAGGCCCGCGCCTCGGTCATGTCCGGCCTGGACTCCGGTGACTTCGTGGCCAACCGCGAGGATATCCGTGACGAAATGAACAACGTTGACGGCATCCTGATGCTGGACGGCGCGATCATCATCGAGGCCGCCGGCCGTGTCCTCGGTGCGGTGGGGGTCTCCGGCGCCCCGGGCGGCGATCTGGACCGGGCCTGCGCGGAAGAAGGCATGGAGGCGATCCGGGAAGAGCTGGACTTCGCCATGTAACCCTGCAACCGGAGACCATCACATGAACGAACATTCCGACCCGCACGGACACTCGCCGGACACCGGCGCCGGCGTCCCGCGCATCCACCCGGTGGAGGCCTGGGAGCGCCTGCGCGAACGGCCCCGGGATCTGCTGGTCGATGTTCGCTCGACCATGGAATTCCTGTTCGTGGGGCACCCTGCCGGGGCGATCCACATCCCGTGGATCGACGAACCGGACTGGACGGTGAACCCGGACTTCGTGCCGCAGGTGCGCAAGCTGCTGCTGGGCGGGGCCATGGACACCGCCGAGGACGCCCCGTCGGTGTACCTGATCTGCCGCAGCGGCAAGCGTACCCTGGCGGCCGCCGAGGCCCTGCTGCAGGCCGGGATGCACAACGTGTATTCGGTCGAGGAGGGCTTCGAAGGCCCGCTGGACGAGCAGCACCACCGCTCCACCGTAGGCGGCTGGCGCTATCACGGCCTGCCCTGGGAGCAGTGCTGAAGGCGGACCTCAGGCGGGGGGCAGGTCCTGCGCCCGCACCACGAACACCCCGTGGCCACCGGCCTCGAAATCCAGCCAGACCATCGGGATGTCATGGAAGGCATCCTCCACCGCCTCCTGACTGTTGCCCACCTCCACCATCAGCACGCCGTCGTCGGTCAGGTGGCGACGCGCCCCGGCGAGGATGCGGCGCACGATGTCGAGGCCGTCGTCCCCGGCCGCCAGGCCCAGTTCCGGCTCGTGGCGGTATTCGTCCGGCAGATCGGCCATGTCGCGGGCGTCCACGTAGGGCGGGTTGGTCACGATCAGATCATAGCGATCCTCCGGACCCAGCCCCTCGAACACGTCGCTCTGCACCAGCCGGACGCGGCCCTCCAGCTCGAAGCGCGCCACGTTGTCGCGCGCTACCGCCAGGGCATCCGGCGAGATGTCGGCCAGATCCACCTGCGCCTGCGGGAAGACCAGCGCGGTGGCGATGCCGATGCAGCCCGCCCCGGTGCCCAGATCCAGAACGCGCTCCACCCCGTCCGGGTCCACCCACGGCTCGAACCCCGACTCGATCAGCTCGGCGAACGGCGAGCGCGGCACCAGCACCCGCTCGTCGACATGGAAGGGCAGCCCGGCGAACCACGCCTCGCGCGTGAGATAGGCCGCCGGCTTGCGCGACTGGATGCGCTCGCGCAGCAGGCCCTCGACCCGTTCGCGCTCCGCCTCGGTCAGCCGGCTGTCCCACCAGTGGGCCTCCAGGTCCAGCGGCAGATGCAGCGCGTGCAGGGTCAGCCAGGCCGCCTCGTCGAAGGCATTGTCGGTGCCGTGCCCGAAGGCCAGTCCCGCCGCGCGGAACTGCGACGCGCCGTAGCGAATGAAGTCGCGCAGGGTGAGCAGACCGGTACCGGGTTCCATTTTCACACTCCGGGAAGGGTTGAAGGGTCGTCATGATAAACCGGGAGCGGCATCATGCACCCGATCCCACGCCACGAGAACCCCATGAGCGCCGTCGATCCCTGGCTTGCCCGCCTGTCCCGCGCCCTGCCCCATCACGCCCTGTCGCGGCTGGTGCACCGGCTGGCCCGCATCGAATCCCCGCGCGTCCAGCCGCTGCTGCGTGCCTTCGTCCGCCGCTTCGAGCTCGACATGAGCGAGGCCGCGGAGCCGGACATCGCCGCCTACCCCAGCTTCAACGCCTTGTTCACCCGCGCCCTGCGCGACGGGGTACGCCCGCTGGAGGGCGACGCCGCGACCGTGGTCAGCCCGGCGGATGCCCGGGTCAGCGCCAGCGGGCGCATCGAGGCCGGGCGCATCTTCCAGGCCAAGGGGCACGACTATTCGGTGGAAGAACTGCTGGGCGGCGAGAACGACCTCGCGGTGCCGTTTCGCGACGGGCATTTCGTCACGCTGTATCTGTCCCCGCGCCACTACCACCGCCTGCACATGCCGCTGGACGGCACCCTGACCCACGCGATCCATGTCCCCGGTCGGCTGTTTTCGGTGGCCCCGCGCATCGTGCGCCACGTGCCGCGCATCTACGCCCGCAACGAGCGCGTGGTGGCGCTGTTCGACACCCGCTTCGGCCCTATGGCGACGGCCCTGATCGGCGCCCAGAACGTGGGCTCGATCGAGACCGTATGGGCCGGGGAGATCACGCCGCCCGCGGCCCGCGAGGCCAGCTGCGTGACCTGGCCGGAGCGCGACATCGCACTGGAGCGCGGCGCGGAGATGGGCCGCTTCAACCTGGGTTCGTCGGTGGTCCTGCTGCTGCCCCCCGGGCCGCTGGAACTGGACCCGGCGCTGACGCCCGAAACCGAGGTGCGGGTGCGCAGCGCCCTGGGGCGTTACACCGACCGGGACTGAGCCGCCGCCGCGGGCGCTTCAGGCGCATCCCCAGGGGAAATCGATCACCCGCCGGATATCGTCCTCGCCCAGCAGGCGCATCAGCAGGCGGTCCACCCCCAGCGCCACCCCGGCGCAGTCGGGCAGTCCCGCCTCCAGCGCAGCCTCCAGGAACGGATCGGCCGCGGGTTCCGGCTGGCCGCGCGCGCGCCGCCGCGCCCGGTCCTGCTCGCGGCGCCGGCGGAATTCCACCGGGTCGGTCAGCTCGAAATAGCCGTTGGCCAGTTCCAGATCGCCCCAGTAGACCTCGAAGCGCGCGGCGCAGCCGGGACGCTGGCGACTGCGCCGGGCGAGGATCGCCTGGCTCTCGGGGTAGTCGTGCAGGATGGTGATGCGCCCCGGCGGAAACCCGGGCACCACGCACAGGGACACCAAAGCATCCAGCCAGGCGTCGCGGTCCAGTTCGCCGTGGACGGTCAGGCCGCGCTCCGCGGCCACGGCCTGCAGGCGCGCCGCGTCGTCGTTCAGCGCGTCGACGCCCAGCGCCTCGTGCAGCAGATCCGGATAGGCCACCACCCGCGGCTCCGGGTCGGGCGCGTGCCAGGCCGGGTCCGCCGCAGCGACCTCCTGCAGCAGGGTCACCACCTCGTCGGCCAGCGCCCGGTCGTCGAGCCCGAGGCGATACCATTCCAGCAGGCTGAACTCGGGGTTGTGGCGGGCACCGCTTTCGCCGCCACGGAACACCCGGGCGAACTGGTAGATGTCGCCCGCCCCGTCCGCCAGCAGGCGCTTCATCGGGTATTCCGGCGAGGTCTGCAGCCAGCCCTCCATGCGCCCGCCGGCGCCATCGCCGGCCTGCGCGTGCCAGCTCTCCATGGCGGGGTCGAGGACCGTGCCCCGACCGAGGATCGGGGTCTCCACCTCCAGCACGCCGCGGCGCGTAAAGAAGCCCCGCAGTTCGGCCAGCAGGCGGGCCCGGGCCACGCGGGCCCCGGCGGCCCGCGGCCGCCAGTCCGACACGAACGCCGGTTCAGACGCGCGAGACGTATTCACCCTTGCGGGTGTCCACCTTGATGGTTTCACCCTCCTCGACGAACAGCGGCACCTTGACCACCGCGCCGGTCTCCAGCGTGGCCGGCTTGGTCCCGCCCTGGGCGGTGTCGCCGCGGATGCCCGGGTCGCACTGGGTGATCTGCAGCTCGACGAAGGCCGGGGCCTCCACCGACAGCGGCTCGCCGTTCCACAGGGTCACGGTGCACATGTCCTGTTCCTTCAGCCACTGGTCGGAGCCATTGAGTGCGGCCTTGCTCACCGCATACTGCTCGAAGCTCTCCGGGGTCATGAAGTGCCAGAACTCGCCGTCGTTGTAGAGATACTGCATCTCGGTCTCGAGCACGTCGGCGGCTTCCACCGACTCGCCCGACTTGAAGGTCTTCTCCACCACGCGCCCGGTGCGCAGGTTGCGCAGCTTCACGCGGTTGAAGGCCTGCCCCTTGCCCGGCTTGACGAACTCGTTCTCGACGATGGACATCGGGTCGCCGTCCAGCAGGAGTTTGAGACCGCCCTTGAATTCGTTGGTACTGTAGGTTGCCATTGCGCGTAGTCCTCGAAGGTTTCCAGCCAGTTCTTCCAGCCGTTCAAACGACGCGGGCCGGCCGTCCCGCCGGGAACCGACCATGCCCAAAAATCCGATCATGATAACGCGTACGCCGCCGGCAACCCATACGCCCCCCTGGCAGCGCGCGCTGGCCACCGCAATCCGCGACCCGGCCACCCTCGCCCGGCGCCTGTCCCTCGCCCCGGAGCACCTGCCCGGGATGCAGGCCGGACACGCCAGCTTCCCGATCCGGGTACCGGAGAGCTGGCTCGCCCGCATCGTGCCCGGCGAACCGAAGGATCCACTGCTGCGCCAGGTGCTTCCGCTGGCGGAAGAGACCGACGAGGTGCCCGGCTTCGTCGCCGACCCGGTCGGCGACCATGACGCGCTGGCGGCTCCGGGCGTGGTGCACAAGTACGCCGGACGCGCCCTGCTGCTGACCACCGGGGCCTGCGCCATCCACTGTCGCTACTGCTTCCGGCGCGAGTTCGACTACGCCGACCACAACCCGGCGCGCGACGACTGGGGCCCGGCACTGGACTATCTCGCGGCGCACCCCGACATCCACGAGGTCATCCTCAGCGGCGGCGACCCCCTGAGCCAGTCCGACACCCGGCTGGCGCGGCTGGTGGCGCGTCTGGAAGCCATTCCCCACCTCGAACGCCTGCGCATCCACACCCGCCTGCCGGTGGTGCTGCCGGAGCGGGTGGACGACGCCCTGCTGGGCTGGCTGGGGCAGGGGCGCCTGCAGCACGTGGTGGTGCTGCATGCCAACCACCCGCGCGAATTCGCGGCCCCGGCCGATCGCGCGCTGGAACGCCTGCGGGCGATCGGCATCACCCTGCTCAATCAGGCCGTGCTGCTCGCCGGCGTCAACGACGACGCCGACACCCTGGTCGAACTGCAGGAGAGCGGTTTTCGCCACGGCGTACTGCCGTATTACCTGCACTGCCTGGACCGCACCCGCGGCACCGCGCACTTCGAGGTACCTCCGGACCGCGCCGCCGCCATTTACCGGGAAATGCACCGCCGACTCCCGGGCTACCTGCTGCCGCGCCGAGTGCGCGAAATCGCCGGCGAACCGGGCAAAACCCCGAGCCCCGGAATACCGGCTGACGGCGAAACGTCATTCCCCGACTTTTACCCTGACTTTTGATCGGGTACCTTCAGGGGATCTTCCCACTTTCCGGAACAGACCATGATCGATTCGGATGCCGTCTTTCCACCCCTGCCCGAGACCGAACCCGAGCCGGAGGGTTTCCCGCCGCACACGGTCAGGGCCCTGCGTACGTGGTGCGAAGATCTGCCCCGCGCCGACCGCGAGGCGGCCATCGAAAAGCTCTGCGCCGTTCTCGGCTCCCTCAACCGGGTCGCGCTCAAGCCCGGCGTGCGGGACGAACTCGCGGACATCATCGAGGAACACCTGCTGCCCCTGATCCCGGAGGTGGAACGAGGCCTGCGTCGGCGGCCACTGCCACTGGCCGAACGCAGCCTGCACCGTGCCCGGATCTTCGGTGACGCGCTGCGCGAACTGGCGAACATGCATCTGCTGCTGACCCCGGTCAGCGTGCCCGGCAACAAGGCCTCACGCGAGAAGGCCACCCCGCACCTGCAGGCGGCGGTGGACGCCCTGACCGCGCTGGCCATCCATCACTGGCGGCTGTACCAGCCACTTCCGCGGGGCCTGTGGCGACAGATCTACGGTCTGCTGTGGTTCGCCCGCGAGCTGGGGGTGGATCGGCAAAAGGCCCTGCGCCAGACCGCAATCAGCCCGCTCGGCCCGGATTCGATCGATGCCACCACGGCACGCCTGTTCGTGCTCGGCAGCACCGGCGTCAATGCCCTGGAAATCGGCGACATCGACCTCCTGGCCCGCTGGATCGCCGACCTCCCGGTCGCCTGCAGCGAGGCCCCGAGCCCCGAAGAACACCCTGACCTCCCGGTCCTGCGCGCGGATCTGGACACCGACCACCCGCCCGGCCTGGCCCTGCGCAGCCTGCCGGCCGGAGAAAACAGCACGCATGTCGAACTCGGCCCCCTGCTCGAAGCCCTGCGCAACCAGCCCGAATCGCTGGACCCCGCACGCCGGGCTGACGGTCGCACGCTGGCCGAACGCATGCTGCGCCTGTGGTCGCGGCTGCCGACCCGTCGCCACTCGCGCGAGACGGCCGACGAACAGCGTTACTGCCTGTTCGGCCTGACCCGCATCCAGGCCTACATGCAGGCCGCGCTGGACAGCCGCAAGGGCCCCGCACGCCCTGCCCCGACCGACGCCGCGGTCCCCGACACCGGTGACGACGACGTTCACCCGGACGGGCGGCCGGCCACCGTGAACGTCATCCGGATGTCGGAGGCCGCGCGTGCCGACAGCGGCCTCAGCCTGTCCGACGAACCGCATGCGACCGAGCCCGACGATGACCCCCGTCCGCTGGCCGACCGTGGCACCGACCGCGCCGGACACGCATGGGAAGATGTCGGTCGTGGTCTCGAGATCGCCGACCACGAAGAGCCGCAGGCCCCCATCGTCAAGCGTCAGCAGCCCGAGCACTGGCAGGTCGAGGACATTGGCGCGGGCGGGGTTCGTCTGCGCCTGCAGAACCCGCAACAGACCCTGTTGATCGGCGACCTGGTCGGACTGCGGGAACAGGACCCGGAACAGATCGGCTGGACCGTCGGCGTGCTGCGCTGGATCCGTTTCGAAACCGACGACGAGATCAGCATTGGCGTGGAGTACCTGGCACAGCGCTGCATGCCGGTACTGATCCAGCTCTTCCGCGCCGGTCGTGCGATCCGTGAGGCCCGACCGGGCCTGTTCACGCCGGTGCGCGTGGGCCAGGACGGAGCGGCGCTGTTCCTGCCGGCACAGGAATTCGATCACGAAAATCGCCTGGTCGTCTGGCTCAACGGCCGCGCACGCGTACTGGCGCTGGACGCAGAGCGCACGGGCACTACACTGTTCACCGAAGTCGGCTGCCGCATGACCGATATCGAGCTGGATGAAGCCCCGACGGACGAGCCGGGAACCCCGGATGCGGGAGACGCGCTCTCCCTGGACCCGCATTAACCGAGTGCCCCCACTTCCATGATCGAATCCATTCGCGTCCTCTTCGTGACCGCCAATCCCAACCTGGCGGAGCAGGTCATCAGCAGCATCCGGTCGCGTGGCTGCGCGGTTCGCCCGGAGCAGGTCGATGACGGCGAGGGCCTGACCGCGGCGCTGCGGGAAACCCGCTTCGAGGTCGTCGTCTTCACCGAACCCGGGCTGAATCTGGCGCGCAGCGACGTGGATGCGGCCCTGCAGTCCAGCGGCCGGCGCACTCCCCTGGTCCTGATGACGGAACGCCCGGAGGAGGAACGCCTGCCCGACTACGAGGCCGGTGTATTCGCCGTGGTGGACCATCAGCTGGTGGAGCTCACCGCGATCCTGACCCTGCGTGCGGCCGACTCGCTGCATCTGCGCCAGAAGATCAAGCGCCTGGAAAACTCGCTGCAGGAGTCCGAGCGGCGCAGCCAGCTGCTGCTGGACAACTCGCGCGACGCCATCGCCTACATCCATGACGGCATGCATGTGTACGCCAACGCCTCCTGGCGCGAACGCTTCGGCGTTGACGATCCCGACGACATCGAGGGCCTGCCGCTGATGGATCTGGTCGCGCCGGACAGCCGCGACGACCTCAAGCGCTTCCTGCGCAGCTACCAGGAGGGCAGCGAGGAGGCCATGGCGCAACGTTTCCAGTTGCGCACGATGGACGGCGAGGCCTTCGAGGCGGAGCTGCACCTGTCCTCCACGACCGTGGAAGGCGAGGCCGCGACCCAGGTCCAGCTCAGCTCCGGCGAAGACAAGGAGCTGGCGCAGAAGATCGACTATCTGTCACAGCGCGACCTGGTCACCGGCCTGTACAACCGGCAGTACTTCCAGGACGCCATCGAAACCACGCGCACGCGGGCCGCGGAAACCGAAAAGCCCTTCGCCCTGCTGACCGTGGCGGTGGACCATTTCCCCGAAATCCGCGCCAACGCCGGGATGTCCGGGGCCGACCTGATGCTGGCCGACGTCGGCCAGATCATCGAGAGCCATTTCCCGGAAACCGCGGTGGTCGCACGACTGGAGGCCGAACGCTTCGGTGTGCTGCTGCCCGAAGCCCAGCAGGCCGCCGCGGAAGAACGCCTGGATGCACTGCAGGAGGCCATCGCCTCGCGGGTGTTCGAGGTGGGCACGCTGTCCACCCATGGCAGCGTTTCGGCCGGCGGGGTCATCGCCGACGAGACCGCGCCGGATACCGAGGAACTGCTGGCGCAGACCGACCGTGCACTGGAAGACGCGGTGAAGGCCGGTGGCGGCACCCATCGATTCTACCGTCCCGCCGAGGGCGAGCTGACCCAGGCGCAGCTGGATCAGCAATGGAAGAACCGCATCCTCGAGGCGTTGGAAGAGAACCGTCTGGAGCTGCGCTATCAGCCGGTGGTCAACCTGCACGGCGCCGACCGGCCGCGCTACAGCGTGTTCGTACGCCTGCTGGACGCCGACGGCACGGTACACGAGCCGGTGGAATTCCTGCCCAGTGCCGAACGCACCGAAGTGGCGACCCGGATCGACCGCTGGATCCTGCGCCACGCCCTGGCGGTGCTGGCCCGGCAGCTGAAGAAGGACTCGCGCACGCAGTTCTTCCTCAAGCTGACCAACGGTTCGCTGGGCGACCCGTCCGTCCTGACCTGGCTGAACGGCGATCTGCACGCCCTGCGCATCCCCGCGGACAACGTGGTGGTGGAACTCAAGGAACCGACCATCGTCACCCATCTCAAGCCGGCGATGAACGTGGGCCGCGGGCTGAAGGAAATGCACGGTCACCTGTGCGTGGACGATTTCGGCAACGGCCTCAAGCCGTTCCAGCTGCTGCAGCACCTGGATGCCGACCACATCAAGCTGGACGCCTCGTTCGTCAAGAACCTCGCCGAAAGCGAGGAAAACCAGGAGACGATCCGCGAATATACCGAGGCCGCCCACGCCAAGGGCAAGCAGGTCATCGTCCCCCACATCGAGGACGCCTCGGCGCTGGCCGTGCTGTACGGCCTGAACGTCAACCTGGTGCAGGGCTTCTTCCTGCAGGCCCCGATGCCCGAGCCGGACTTCGACTTCGAGTCCGTCTGACGCGCTCGGGGCCGGCTCCCGGCCCTATTTCGACCAGAACTTCAAGTCGTCGAAGAACGAGCGGACCCCGTCGAAGAAGGAGTGTTCCTTGGGGCTGTGCTTGGTGCCGCCGGCCCGGGTCTCTTCTTCGAATTCCTGCAGCAGTTCCTTCTGCCGTTTGGTCAGGTTGACCGGCGTCTCCACCACCACGCGACAGATCAGGTCACCCACGCCGCCGCCGTGCACCGATTTCACGCCCTTGCCGCTGACCCGGAACTGCTTGCCGCTCTGGGTCTCCGGCGGGATCTTGAGGTTCACCCGGCCGTCCAGCGCCGGCACCTCCAGCTCGCCGCCCAGCGCGGCGGTGGCGAAGGAAATCGGGACCTCGCAGTGCAGGTCGTTGCCATCGCGGCGGAACAGCTGGTGCGGCTTGACCCGCACCTGCACGTAGAGGTCCCCCGGCGGGCCGCCGTTGAGGCCCGCCTCGCCCTGTCCGGACAGGCGGATGCGGTCGCCGGTGTCCACTCCGGCAGGGACCTTGACGTCCAGGGTGCTCTGCTCCTGCACCCGGCCCTGACCGCCGCAGGCCTTGCAGGGCGTAGGGATGATACGTCCGCTGCCGTGGCAGCGCGGGCAGGTCTGCTGCACCGAGAAGAATCCCTGCTGGATGCGCACCTGCCCCATGCCATTACAGGTCGGGCAGGTTTCGGTGGAGGTGCCCGGTTCCGCGCCCGAGCCGTCACAGGCCTCGCAGCTGCTGGTCGTGGGAATGCGGATCTGCACCTCCGTGCCGAACACGGCTTCCTCCAGCGTCAGCTCGAGGTTGTACTGCAGATCGGAGCCGCGGTAGGCACGCTGCCCGCCGCGACCGCCGCCGCCACCAAAGATGTCGCCGAAGATGTCCTCGAAGATGTCGCTGAAGTTGGACCCTCCGGCACCGCCGCCGAAGCCGCCGGCGGCCGAACCGTCCACGCCGGCGTGGCCGTAGCGGTCGTAGGCCGCCCGTTTCTGGTCGTCGCTGAGGACGTCGTGGGCCTCGCGGGCCTCCTTGAAACGGGCCTCGGCATCTTCATCCCCGGGGTTGCGGTCGGGGTGATACTTCATCGCCAGACGGCGAAAGGCCTTCTTGATGTCGGCGGCGGAGGCGTCCTTCGACACCCCCAGCACCTCGTAGTAATCGCGTTTTGCCATGATCGTTTTCCTGCGGATGGTCCGGGGCGTTCAGCCGTTGCCGGGAACGAAAGCGCCCGGGTTCGCGCATGCGCGGGCCCGGGCGTGGTGGCTGGCAAGGGAAACCGGCCGGCGCGTGGCCGGCCGGCCACGGCCGATCAGCCGTCCTTCTTGTCGTTGTCGTCGACTTCCTCGAACTCGGCGTCGACCACGTCGTCGCCCTGCTGCTGGCCACCGGCTTCCCCGGAGGCATCGGCCGCCCCGGCGTCACCGCCCTGCTGCGCGTAGGCCTTCTCGGCGATCTTGCCGGAGGCTTCGGTCAGCTTCTGCGTGGCCTGCTCGATGGCCTCGGCGTCGTCGCCTTCCATCGCGGTCTTGACCTCGCTCACCGCCGACTCGATCTCGGAGCGTTCCTCGTCGGAGACCTGATCGCCCAGATCACTGAGCGACTTCTCGGCGGAGTGCACCATGGCATCGGCCTGGTTGCGCGCCTGCACCAGCTGCTGGAACTTCTTGTCCTCTTCGGCATGGGCCTCGGCGTCCTTGACCATCTGCTCGACTTCGTCCTCGGACAGGCCGGAGGAGGCCTTGATGACGATCTTGTTCTCCTTGCCGGTCGCCTTGTCCTTGGCCGAGACGTTCAGGATGCCGTTGGAGTCGATGTCGAAGGTGACCTCGATCTGCGGCACGCCGCGCGGCGCCGCCGGGATGTCCTGCAGGTCGAAGCGGCCCAGCGACTTGTTGGCGCTGGCCATGTCGCGCTCGCCCTGCAGCACGTGCACGGTCACCGCGGTCTGGTTGTCTTCGGCGGTGGAGAACACCTGCTGCGCCCGGGTCGGGATGGTGGTGTTCTTCTCGATCAGCTTGGTCATCACGCCGCCCATGGTCTCGATGCCCAGCGACAGCGGGGTCACGTCCAGCAGCAGCACGTCCTTGACGTCGCCGCCCAGCACGCCGGCCTGCACCGCGGCGCCGACCGCAACCGCCTCGTCCGGGTTCACGTCCTTGCGCGCATCCTTGCCGAAGAAGCCGGAGACCGCTTCCTGCACCTTGGGCATGCGGGTCTGACCGCCGACCAGGATCACGTCGTCCACCTCGGAGGCGGACAGGCCGGCGTCCTTCAGCGCGACCTTGCAGGGCTCGATGGAGCGCTGGATCAGGTCCTCGACCAGGCTCTCCAGTTTGGCCCGGGTGACCTTGATCGCCAGGTGCTTGGGCCCGGTATTGTCGGCCGTGATGTACGGCAGGTTGACCTCGGTCTGCTGCGCGGAGGACAGCTCGATCTTCGCCTTTTCGGCGGCCTCCTTCACGCGCTGCATGGCCAGCGGATCGCCCTTGATGTCGATGCCCTGGTCCTTCTTGAACTCGTCGGCCAGGTAGTCGATCAGGCGATTGTCGAAGTCCTCGCCACCGAGGAAGGTATCGCCGTTGGTCGCCAGCACCTCGAACTGGTGCTCGCCGTCCACCTCGGCGATCTCGATGATCGAGATGTCGAAGGTACCACCGCCCAGGTCGTACACCGCGATCTTGCGGTCACCGCGCTGCTTGTCCATGCCGTAGGCCAGCGAGGCGGCCGTCGGCTCGTTGATGATGCGCTTGACCTCCAGCCCGGCGATCTTGCCGGCGTCCTTGGTCGCCTGGCGCTGCGAGTCGTTGAAGTAGGCCGGCACGGTGATGACCGCTTCGGTCACCTCTTCCCCGAGGTAATCCTCGGCGGTCTTCTTCATCTTCTGCAGCACGCGCGCGGAGATCTCCGGCGGGGCCATCTTCTTGCCCTGCACCTCGACCCAGGCGTCACCGTTGTCGGCCTTGACGATGCTGTAGGAGACGAGGTCGATGTCCTTCTGCACTTCGCCCTCGTCAAACTTGCGGCCGATCAGGCGCTTGGCCGCAAAGATGGTGTTGTGCGGGTTGGTCACCGCCTGGCGTTTGGCGGCCTGGCCGACCAGCACCTCGCCATCTTCACTGAACGCGACGATGGATGGCGTGGTGCGCGCGCCCTCGGCGTTCTCGATGACCTTGGCCTGGTCGCCTTCCATCACGGCGACGCAGGAGTTGGTGGTCCCGAGGTCGATTCCGATCATCTTGCCCATGGCTGAATTCTCCTGAAATTGAAAGTTCGCGGCACAGGGGACGCCCCTGCCCGTTTGTACGGTGATCTGGGGGCCGTGGCGGCCTTTTCAACCGCCCCGGCCGGAATTCGTGACCGGCGAGTGGTCAGGCGTTCTCGTCGATGCCCGGGGAACTGGGCGCCTTCGAGACCATGACCATCGCCGGACGCAGGACCCGGTCCTGCAGCATGTAACCCTTCTGCATGGTCGCGACCACGGTGTTCGGCGGCTGCTCGGGATCCTCCTGCATCGACATCGCCTGATGGCGCTCCGGATCGAAACGCTCGCCGGTGGGCTCCTCGGCCTGGATGCCGAACTTGTCGAAGACCTTGTGCAGGTTCTTGAGGGTCAGGTCCACGCCCTCGATGACGCGGTCCACGTCCTGCGACTCGCGCGCGGCCTGCAGCCCCATCTCCAGGGAATCACAGACCTCCAGCATCTCGGAGGCGAATTTCTCCATCGCATACTTGTGCGCGTTCTCCAGCTCGCGTTCGAAGCGCCGGCGCTGGTTCTCCAGCTCGGCCTGCGCGCGCAGGGCCTGGTCGCGCCGCTCCTCGGCCAGCGCCTCCAGCTCCTGGATGCGATCGGCCTCGCCGGCCGCCGCGGCCGCTTCCTGTTCCTCGGGGGAGGGCGACTCCTGCGCTTCGTTTTCGGGGGTTTCCCGGGATTCCGGCTGTTCGGACATGCTTCCCTCGCGTTCGTATCGAGTGTTGTTCGGACGGGCGCCGCCTGTCGCCGGCGCACAAGCAGGAAGGCGGGGCTCGCGGCCCCGCCTTCGCGGTGTTTACTGGGAGTCTGGGGATTCCCCGCGCACATTCAAGGCCGAGCCCAGCAATCGTGCGGTGACGTCCACGATGGGCACGACCCGGTCGTAGGACATGCGCGTCGGGCCGATCACACCCAGCACACCCACCACCTCGCCTTCCACGCTGTAGGGCGCGGTCACCACCGAGCAGTTCTCGAACCAGTCGAGACCCGACTCGCGGCCGATGAAGATCTGCACCCGGTCGCCGCGGATGCACTGGTCGAGGATGCCGAGGATCTCGCGCTTCTCGTTGAACGCTTCCAGCAGCTGCCGCAGGCGCTCCATGTCGGAAAGCTCCTCGTAGCCCAGCAGCTGGGTCTGGCCGGCCACGACGACATCGTCGGGGTCCTCGTCGCCCAGCGCCTGTTCGCCCAGGTCGATGGCGGCCAGCATCTGCGCGTCCAGGTCGTCGCGCACCTCGCGCATTTCCCGCAGGAGTTCGGCGCGCACCGTATGCAGGCTCTTCCCCGCGAGATGCGCGTTGAGATAATTGGCCATGCGCTGCAGGTCGTCCTGACTGAAGTCCCGCTCCAGTTCGAGGACGCGATTCTGCACCTCGCGGCCGTCGATCACCAGGATCGCCAGCACCCGGCCCTCGCCCAGCCGCAGGAACTCGATCTGCGACAACGCGACGTTGCGATGCCGCGGCAGCCGCACCATCCCGGCCATGCGCGTTACCTGGGACAGCACGCTGCTGGCGCTGTCCAGCAGGTCCTGGGTGGAGGCGCCGGGATCGAAGCGCGATTCGATCGCATCGATCTGCTCGCGACTGGGCTTGCGCACCTCCAGCAGGCTGTCGACGAACAGCCGGTAGCCGGCGGTGGTCGGAACCCGCCCGGCCGAGGTGTGCGGCGCCTGGATCAGGCCACGATCCTCGAGATCGGCCATCACGTTGCGCACCGTCGCGGCGCTCACCTTGAGGCCCGAGGCGCGCGCGAGGTTGCGGGACCCCACCGGCTGACCATCGCTGATATAGCTCTCGATCAGCGTCCGCAGCAGGGTCCGCTCGCGGGCATCCAGCTGAATCGACGAGTCGTTCATGTTTCTGTCAGCGCTCCTTCCGGACGAGTGCCACAACCGTCCAAGTGTTCGGGGACCGCGCCCCGCCGTCAAGCGGCCGCGTGCAGGACCGCCCCGTTTTCCGGATAATGCCGGCATGATGCCAGAGTTCAAGACCGTCGGCCTGATCGGCAAGGCCAACGACCCGCGCACCGCTCCGCTGGTGGAGCGGCTGGTACAGCTGCTGTGCGAGCGCGAGCGACACATACTGATGGAGGCCGACATCGAGGGCTTCCAGCGCCCGGCCGACGTACCGATCCGGCCGGTCGGCGAGCTGGCGCGCGAAGCCGACCTGCTGATCGTGATCGGCGGCGACGGCACCCTGCTGGCGACCGCCCGGGTCACCGCCGGGATCGGCACGCCGCTGCTGGGGATCAATCTCGGCCGCCTGGGCTTCCTGGTCGACGTATCCCCCGATACCGCGCCGGAGGAACTGGGGGAGGTCCTGGACGGCGCCTACGTGCTGGAACCGCGCTCCATGCTGGAGGCCGAAGTGGTGCGCGACGGCGTGACCGTGCACACCGGGGTCGCGGTCAACGACGCCGTGCTGCACGTACTCAGCGTGGTGCGCATCATCGAGTTCGACACCACCATCGATGGCGTGGACGTCGGGCGCCTGCGTGCCGACGGACTGGTGGTTGCCACGCCCACCGGCTCCACCGCCTACGCCCTGTCGGCCGGCGGCCCCATCCTCACCCCGCAGATGGACGGCATGGTGATCGTCCCGGTCGCGCCGCACAGCCTGAACCACCGCCCGCTGGTGGTGGGCGGTGATTCGGTCATCGAGATCCAGCTGTCCCCCGACAGCCGCTCGCCGGCACAGGTCGCGCTGGACGGTCAGGAGAACGTCGACTTCGGGCCCGGCGACCGCCTGCGCATCCGCCGCCGCGAATACGGCATGACCCTGATCCACCCGCACAATCACCAGTTCCTGCGCATGCTGCGTTCCAAGCTGCGCTGGGGAGAACAGCCCTGACATGCTGCGCCTGATCCACATCCGCGATTTCGCCATCGTCGACGAACTCGAACTCGAGCTCGACGACGGCCTCAACGCGCTGACCGGCGAGACCGGCGCCGGCAAGTCCATCCTGGTTGACGTGGTCGGCCTGCTGCTGGGCGACCGCGCCGACGCCTCCATGGTGCGCGAGGGTGCCGAACAGGCCGAGCTGGGCGCCGAATGCGAACTGCCGGACAACAGCCCGGCGCATGCCTGGCTAACCGAGGCCGGTCTGGCCGGCGAGGACGGCGACCCGCTCCTGCTGCGCCGCGTGCTGACGCGCCAGGGCAAGAGCCGCGCCTGGATCAACGGGCGCCCCGCAACCGTTACCCAGCTGCGGGAACTGGGCCAGTGGCTGGTCGACATCCACGGGCAGCATGCCCATCAGCAGCTGCTCGGGCGCGATACCCAGCGGGCCTGGCTGGACGGCTTTGTCGAGGCGCCCCTGTGCCATGCGGTGTCTACCGCCTTCCAGCAATGGCGCGAGGCCCGCAGCGCCCTGGAAAAGGCCCGTGCGGAGCTGGCCGAAGCCGGTGACCGGCTGGACCTGCTGCGCTTTCAGACCGGCGAACTGGCCGAACTGGCGCCGGAACCCGACGAATACCCCGAGCTCTCCACCGAACAGAGCCGGCTGGCGCACGGCACCGAGGTCCTGCAGGCCCTCCAGGCCGCCGACGCCACCATCGGCGAGGACAACGGGCTGGATGCCCTGCTCGGCCAGATGCTGCACCGGCTGCAGGAGGCGGCCCGCCATGACGACCGCCTGCAGCCCGGGATCGAGCTGCTGGAGTCGGCCCGCATCCAGATCGACGAGGCCGGGGACACCCTGCGCCGGCTGGCCGAGGACATCGACCCCGACCCGCAGCGCCTGGCGGAGCTGGATGCGCGACTGGGGGAGTACCTGCGTCTGGCGCGCAAGCACCGGGTCGAACCGGAGGAACTGCCCGGCCTGCACCGGCGCCTGATGGACGAACTGGAGCATCTGGAATCCGGGGACCGCACGGTGGAAGAACTGGAAACCCGAGCCACGCAGGCGCGTTCCGCGCTGGAAGACGCCGCGGCGGAACTCACCCGCGCACGCGAGCAGGCCGCGCGGCGCATCGAGACCGCTGTCACCGAGACCATGCAGGAACTGGGCATGGCCGGCGGACGTTTCGAGATCGCCGTGGAACCCGACGACGAACTGCGCGCCCATGGCGCCGACCGGGTGGAATTCCGCGTCGCCGCCAACCCCGGCCAGACCCCGCAGCCGCTGGCCCGGGTGGCATCGGGCGGCGAACTGTCGCGTATCGGCCTGGCCCTGCAGGTGCTCGCGAGCCAGCAACAGACCGTGCCCACCCTGATCTTCGACGAGGTCGATTCGGGCATCAGCGGCGCGGTGGCCGAGGTCGTCGGGCGCAAGCTGCGGCGGCTGGGGGAACGCCACCAGGTGCTGTGCGTCACCCATCTCGCGCAGGTCGCCGCACAGGCCCATCATCAGCTGGAAGTGGCCAAGACCACGGCCGAGGATCACACCCGCACCGGCATCCGGCGTCTCGATCACGAAGACCGGGTAGACGCCCTGGCCCGCCTGATCGGCGGCAGTGCCCTCACCGAGAGCAGCCGCGCCCACGCACGGGAGCTGCTGGAAACGCCCGGGGACTGAGACGACTCCCCCGGCGAAGTCCGGTGGGGAGAGGGTTCAGGCGGGGCGGCGGGGGCAGGCCTCGTCGTTGCAGTCGCCGTACAGCACCAGGGCATGATCCCGGATCGAAAACCCGTAGTCCGAGGCGATCTGCTGCTGACGCTGTTCGATGGTCTCGTCGTAGAACTCCTCGACCCGCCCGCACTGGTTGCAGACGATGTGGTCGTGGTGGCCGCCGCGCTCCAGCTCGAACACCGCCTGGTTGCCCTCCAGATGGAGCCGGCAGACCAGGCCGGCGGCCTCGAACTGCGTAAGCACGCGATACACCGTGGCCAGGCCGATCTCCTCGCCGGAATCCAGCAGCTCGCGGTAGATCGCCTCGGCCGTGAGATGCCGCGTCTCCGACTGATCCAGGATCTCCAGGATCTTCATCCGCGGCAGCGTGACTTTCAGACCGGCCTTCTTGAGATTGCTCGTTTCCATGCACGATCCCTGCATCGCGTCGGGCTCCGGGCATTGAGAGCCACCGGATGCTTTGGTGTACCATGCGCGTTTCCAGACTCGTTCAAGGTCCCGCGCGCTCGATGTACAAGATTCTCATTACTATCGCGGTCGCCGCAAGCACGCTTACCGCGTGCAGTGGCTTTAACCAGTTCCGTCTCGACGTGCAGCAGGGCAACGTGATCGACGCCACCGACGTGGCGCGAGTCCAGCCCGGCATGACGCCCGGCCAGGTGCGTTTCCTGCTGGGGACGCCGCAACTGGACGCGGCCTTCAAGAGCGAGGACCGCTGGGACTATGTCTATTACCGGCGTCCGGGGATCGGCCCCACCGAACGCCAGCGCGTGAGCGTGTATTTCCAGGACGGCGTGGTCGCCTACATCGACTCCGACGTGCCGCAGCCGGTCGCCCTGGAGGACCACCCGGTGGACATGGACGACTGAGGGAGACGGGCGGGCCGCGTCACCGGGGTCACGCCTCCCCGCCCTTTTCTTTCGTCTTGCCCTTGCCGGCACGCTGGCGCCGCACCTCTTTCGGGTCGGCGATCAGCGGGCGGTAAATCTCCACCCGGTCGCGCGGCCGCAGCACGGTATCGCGGCGGGTAATCTTGCCGAAGATACCGACCTTCGCGTTGTCCAGATCGATCTCCGGAAACTGCCGGTCGATCTCGGACTGGCGCAGCGCCTGCTCCACGGTCGTGCCGGGCGGGACCTCCAGCGACAGGATCACCTGGCGGTCGGGCCGCGCATAGGCGACCTCGACCGTCATCGGCCCCTCGCCACCATCGTCTGCCTCAGCCATTCCCGTGCACCTCCTGCGCGCGGCGGACGAAGGCGTCCACCAGGGAATTGGCGATCTGGTGGAACACCGGACCGATCGCAAACGACATCAGCCGGCTGGCGAACTCGAATTCCAGCTCCAGCGAGATGCGCGTGCCGCCGCCCTCCAGCTCGGTGAAGCGCCAGGTGCCGTGCAGGCGCTGGAACGGCCCCTTCACCAGACGGATGTCGATGGACTCCGGCCGCCGCAGGGTGTTGCGGGTGGTGAACGACTTGTGCAGCGCCCCCTTGGCGAGCTCGATCGTGCCCTCCACCTGGTTCTCGCTGCGGTTGCGTGCGGACGCGCTGCGACAGCCCGGCAGGAATTCCGGGTAAGAGTCGATGTCGTCCACCAGGTCGAACATCTGCTCGCGCGAATACGGCACGTCGGCCGAACGCTGGATCTTCGAGCCCATCAGATCAGCTCCACCGCACGCAGGAACACCAGCAGGATCGCGACCGGCGCGACGAAGCGCACCAGGAAGTACCACAGCCCGAACAGGACCGGCGAGCGCATCGCCAGCTCCGCACTCACCGACCCGCGGGTCATGCGCCAGCCGGCGAACAGCGCGATCAGGAATCCGCCCAGCGGCAGCAGGATGTTCGCGGTCAGGTAGTCGAGGAAATCGAGCACGCCCATGTCGAACAGGGTGTAGTCCGACCAGACGTTGAGCGACAGCAGCGCCGCGATCCCCAGGGTCCAGGCCGCGATCGCCAGCACCGTGGTCGCAGCCACCCGCGTCATGCCCACGGTTTCCACCAGCCAGGCCACCGCCGGCTCGGCGATCGAGATCGCCGAGGTCCAGGCCGCGAAGCTCAACAGGATGAAGAACACCGTGCCGAAGATCAGCCCGCCGGGCATCTCGCCGAAGGCCAGCGGCAGGGTCACGAAGATCAGCCCCGGCCCCTCGCCCGGCGACAGCCCGGCGCCCAGCACGATCGGGAAGATCGCCAGCCCGGCCACGATCGCGACCAGGGTATCCGCCCCCACGACCACCCCGGCGGTGCGCGGGATGGAGGCGTCGCTCTGCAGATAGCTGCCGTAGATCATGATTGCGCCCATGCCCAGGCTCAGGGTAAAGAAGGCCTGCCCCATGGCCAGCAGCACCGCGTTAGCGGACAACTCGGAGAAGTCCGGCGCCAGCATGAACGCCAGACCCTCGGCGAAGTTGCCCTGCACCACCGCATAGCCGACCATCACCAGCAGCATCACGAACAGCAGCGGCATCAGGATGGTCACGGCCTTCTCCAGCCCCGACTGCACCCCGCGCGCAACCACGATGCCCACCATCACCATGAAGATGGTGTGCCAGGCCAGCAGCGCCTCGGGGGAGGCCAGCATGCCGTCGAACATCGCCTCGGACCCCCCGGCGTCCAGGCCGACAAAGCCGCCGGCCCCGCTCTTAAAGATATACGACAGGGCCCAGCCCGCGACCACCGAATAGAACGACAGGATCAGGAAGCCGGTCACCACGCCGATCCAGCCGATCGAGACCCAGCCGACCGAGACCCCTTCCTCGCGCGACAGGCTGGTCATGGTGTTGATCGGTGACTGGCGCCCGCGCCGGCCGAGCATGATCTCGGCGATCATCACCGGCAGGCCGATGAGCAATATGCAGCCCAGATACACCAGCACGAAGGCGCCACCGCCGTTCTCGCCGGCGATGTAGGGAAAACGCCAGATGTTCCCGAGCCCGACGGCCGAGCCCGTCGCCGCGAGGATGAAGGCCAGGCGGGTGGTCCATTGACCATGGATCGATGCGGTGGGTGGCATGCGGATCTCCGTGTTTTTGCCCGTGGATTGTGAGCCAAGGCCGGCCGGCACTCAACTGAGTGCCGGTCCATGGATGCCCGCCGTTGACGCCTGGAGTACACTCCGCCCCCATGGGCAAGAAGAAGAAAACCGCCGGAGACGGCTCCAGTACCATCGCGCTCAACCGCCGCGCGCGTCACGACTACCACATCGAGGACCGGCTGGAAGCCGGGCTGGCCCTCGAGGGCTGGGAGGTCAAGTCGCTGCGGGCCGGCCGCGCACAGATCAGCGAAGCCTATGTCCTGCTGCGCAACGGCGAGGCATACCTGTTCGGCGCCCATTTCACTCCGTTGCCCACCGCCTCCACGCACATCAATCCGGATCCGAGCCGCACGCGCAAGCTCCTGCTGCACCGCTCCGAGATCAACCGACTGATTGGTGCGGTGGAACGCCGCGGCTTCACCCTGGTCCCGCTGGCCCTGTACTGGAAACGCGGCCGGGCCAAAGTGGAGATCGGCCTGGCCAAGGGCAAGAAGGCCTACGACAAGCGCGCCGACAAGAAGGAAAAGGACTGGCAGCGCGAACGCGCGCGCATCATGAAGAACGGCTGATGCGGGCTCACTCGCGGGCCGCGCGCCAGCGACAGGCACCCCCGGCCGCCTCGTCCAGCACCGCCAGCAGCTCGGCATGGGCGGCCGCCTCTTCCGCCGACGGCTCCACGACCGGCAGGGGCTGCCCCGAACGCCGTGCCCGCGCCGGCGCCTGATCCCCCGTATCCTGCTCGCTGTCGCTGTCCAGGGTCAGGCTCACCTGCCCGCCGGTCATCGCCAGATAGACATCGGCCAGCAGCTCCGCGTCCAGCAGCGCGCCGTGCAGCGTCCGGTCCGAGGCATCCACCCCGTAGCGCTTGCACAGCGCGTCCAGCGAATTGCGGCTGCCCGGATGCATGCGCCGCGCCAGCACCAGCGAATCCAGCACCCCGCAGATCTCGCCGATGGAGCCCGCCGGCGCCTGGTCGCCCAGCAGCGCCAGCTCGTGATCGAGAAAGCCGATGTCGAACGGGGCGTTGTGAATCACCAGTTCCGCCCCGCGCACGAATTCCACGAATTCCCCTGCCAGGTCGGCGAAACGCGGCTTGTCCGCGAGAAACTCGTTGTCGATCCCGTGCACCGCCACCGCACCGGCATCGATCTCCCGGTCCGGCTGGATGTAGTGATGCCACACCCGGCCGGTCGGCCGGCGATTGTCCACCTCCAGACAGCCGATCTCGATGATGCGGTGCCCGTCCGCCGGTTCCAGGCCGGTGGTCTCGGTGTCCAGCACGATCTGGCGCATGTTGCGTCCTCTTCGATTCGGTCGTCCCGCGGATGGCTCAGCTGGCCGCCCCGCTCACGAGTTCGTCGATGCCGGCATTCGCCAGCTCGTCGGCGCGCTCGTTCTCCGGGTGCCCGCTGTGGCCGCGGACCCAGTACCACTCGATGGAATGGCGCGCCGCCTGGGCATCCAGCGCTTCCCACAGGTCCCGGTTTTTCACCGGCTGGCCGCTGGCCGAGCGCCAGTTGCGCCGTTTCCAGCCGGGCAGCCATTCGGTCACGCCCTGCTTCACGTACCTGGAATCGGTGACCAGCTCCACCCGACAGGGCCGCTGCAGGGTCTCCAGCGCGCGGATGGCCGCGGTCAGCTCCATGCGGTTGTTGGTGGTCTCGGCCTCGCTGCCGTACAGCTCGCGCTCGTGCCCGCGGTAGCGCAGCACCGCCCCCCAGCCGCCGGGACCGGGGTTGCCGCGGCAGGCGCCGTCGGTATAGATGTACACCCGCTCGTCGTCATCATTCATTGCCGTCCCTCGTTCGGCCGCGTTCGCCGGCGCATGATACGCGCGAAACGGCCGCGCCGGGAGCACCCGTCGGCGGCGCGAAGCGCAGCGCACGTGCCGGCCGCAGGGGCTCCTCCACCCGCTTGTGCGCGATGGTCAGAATGACCCCGGCCAGCGGGGGAAGTCCACGCAGAGCCCAGCGGTCCAGGCGTGCCAGCCGGCGCTGCCAGGCCACCGGCAGGCCGGGCGGCAGCACGCTGAGGTTCCATTGCTCCAGCACTTCCAGGCCGGCGGCCGCCAGCATCCCCCGATAGCGTACGCTGCGCAGTCCCTCGGGCAGCGGGGACGGGCGCAGCCCGGCTTCCGGATCACCGTGCAGCCGGTTGGCCTCCAGCATGAACAGATGCCCCTCGGGCTCCAGCACCCGGGCGGCCTCGTTGACCACCACCTGCGGCTCCGGACTCCAGCTGCAGGGATGGCCCAGCACGATGATCCGTGCCCCGGCGGATTCCAGCGCCCAGGCCTCCGGATCGATCCGGACCTGCGCCCCCGGATCCGCCACGCGCAGCACCCGTGCCTGATCCGGGGCGTCGGGATCCATCAACGGCGCCGGCGCCAGCTCCACCGCGACGTTCAGCGGGCTCCCGGTCGCGTGGCGGCGCATGCGGTCCAGCAGGCGCGCGCGCACCCGCTGGCCCTGAGGCTGGGCATACCACCGGGCGAGGCAATCGCGTGCGCGTGCTTGGTGCTCCGGGTTGGCTGGTTTATCCTTCGTCCCCATGAAACTTCGATGCCCCGCTGTCCCCGTTCGCCCGCTGGCCCTCGCCGTTACCGTGGCCCTGTTCTCCGGTTGTAGCCTACACGACCGCGAGCGGTCACTGGATACCGCCGACACCGGTACCGGGAGTCCGGCCGAGGCGCGTACGCCACAGGCGCGCACCTACGACACCGAAGACGTCGAATCCGCCATGCAGCGCCAGGCCGAGAAGGCGGAAAAGCGTGCCGCCGAAACCGACGACCTGTGGGAACGTGCCCGGCTGAACTACGGTTTCAGCGACGAACTCGACCACGATCGCGTCCAGCGTTATCTCGACCATTATCGCGATCAGCCGCGGATCATCGAACTCTCCACGCGGCGGGCCGAACCCTTCGCCTATTTTATCCTGTCGGAGCTCGAGGCTCGCGACATGCCGGCGGAACTCCTGCTGCTCCCCATCGTGGAGAGCGGCTATGCCCCGGAAGCCACCTCCAGCGGACGTGCCGCCGGGATCTGGCAGTTCATACCGTCCACCGGGGATCATTTCGACCTGCACCGCGACGACTGGTACGACGGCCGGCGCGACGTCTACCAGTCGACCCTGGCGGCACTCGACTATCTCGAATACCTGCATTCGCGCTTCGACGACTGGTACCTCGCCCTGGCCGCCTACAACTGGGGCCAGGGCAATGTCCGCCGGGCGATGGACGCCAATGCCGCGCAGGGCCGCGACACCGACTACTGGAGCCTCGACCTGCCGGCCGAACCGCATGCCTACGTGCCCCGCCTGCTGGCCCTGCGCGAGCTGTTCCGCGCGCCGGATGAACACGGCGTGACCCTGACCCCGGTGGCCAACGAACCGGCGCTCGAGATCGTCCGCCCGGAGCGCCAGGCGGATCTGGCCCTGGTCGCGGACATGGCCGAGCTGGACCCGGCCGAGCTGGAACGCCTGAACCCCGGCTACCACCGGCATGCCACGCATCCCGAACATGCGCGGCACCTGTTCGTGCCGGCCGAAGCCGCGGACCGCCTGGAAACCGCGCTGGCGGAACACGGCGACGATCCGCTACTGCGTTTCCGCGAATACACCGTGCGCGCGGGCGACAACCTCGGCCGTATCGCGCGCGACGCCGGCACCGAGGTCGCGGTCGTGCGGCAGATGAACGATCTCAATGGCGACCTGATTCGCGCAGGCCAGACCCTGCGCCTGCCGGTGGGCGGGGACGACGCCGGGGCCGCCACGGCCGTCGCCGAGGCCGGCGATGCGGATTCACTGACGGAATACGAAGTCCGCCGCGGCGACAGCCTCTGGACCATCAGCCAGTCCACCGGCATGAGCCTGAGCGAACTGCGGCGGGTCAACGACCTCGGGCGCGACACCACCCTGCAGCCCGGGGATGTACTGCAGGTCGCGGCGGCACACGGCGATGAAGGCACGGTGCACTACGAGGTCCGCCCGGGGGATTCGCTGTCCGGCATCGCCCGGCGCTTCGAGGTCTCGGTGGAAGACGTGCGGCGCTGGAACGGCCTTAACGGCGACCGCATCCGCGCCGGCGAGACCCTGGTCCTGCACATCGATCACGACGACGCGACCGTCGCCCGCGCGGACACCTGACGCGCTGGCCCGACCCGGGGCACATCGGTATGATCCCGGGAACACGCGTCCGCGACGCCAATCGCATCAAACCAGCAAGGAGAGTTTCATGGGCTTTCTCACCGGCAAGCGCGCCCTGGTCGTCGGGGTCGCCAGCAACCGTTCCATCGCCTATGGCATCGCCGCGGCGCTGCACCGGGAGGGCGCGGAGCTGGCCTTCACCTATCAGAACGAACGGATGCGCGACCGCGTGGAAAAACTGGTCGCCGATTTCGACTCGGACATCCTGATTCCCTGCAACGTCGAGAGCGACGAAGAGATCGAACAGGTCTTCGAACACCTGGACGACTACTGGGACGGCGTCGACATTCTGGTTCACTCCGTGGCCTATGCGCCCAAGGAGGAACTGGACGGCGATTTCCTCGACAACATGACGCGCGACGGCTTTCGCACCGCGCATGATGTCAGCTCCTACTCGCTGGCGGCCTTCGCCAAGGCCGGACGCGCGATGATGAAGGATCGCGATGCCTCCATCCTGACGCTCAGCTACCTGGGCGCCCAGCGATCCATGCCCAACTACAACGTGATGGGTCTGGCGAAGGCGAGCCTCGAAGCGAATGTCCGCTATCTGGCCTACACCCTCGGTCCGGAGGGCACCCGCGTGAACGCCGTCTCCGCCGGCCCCATCCGCACCCTCGCGGCATCCGGGATCGGGGATTTCAAGCGCATCCTCGACCATGTCGAGAGCAACGCCCCGCTGCGGCGCAACGTCACCATTGATCAGGTTGGCAATGCCGGGGCGTTCCTGTGCTCCGACCTGGCCTCCGGAATCACCGGCGAGGTGATGTACGTCGACTCCGGTTACAACACCGTCGGCCTCGGCCAGCACGAGATCGGCCTCGACAGCTAGGCCACAAGCGGCGGCCTGCCGGCCGCCGGGTCTCTGAACCGAGAAAGGCCCGGCCAGTCATCTGGCCGGGCCTTTTTTTGTGCGCGGCCGGGCGGCCTGATACCGCCCGGCTCTTTCTCTACTCCCTCTTCCCTCTACTCCAGGTTCTCCGGAAAACGCTGAATATCGGCCTCGGACTCCAGCCACGCCAGATAGGCACGCATCTCGGCACCGCCGTAGGCGTTGCGCAGCTGGTCGCGGGCCTGCTGGCGCAGAGCCGGATCCTCCTGCATGCCCCCGGCCTGCACCGCCTCCAGGGCCACCACGGCAAAGTCACCGCCGGACAGCGTCAGGCCCGACAGCCGCGGCCCGTCCTCTCCGGGTGCGGCCAGACGGAACACCGGTGCCACCAGGCCGTCCGGCACGTCACCGTCGCGGGTATCCCGGCGCAGCTCGCGCGAGCGCGTCCAGCTGCCCTCGTCTTCGATGGCAGCCGCCCAGTCGTCCGCCTCGCGCAGGTCTTCCAGCAGGGCCTCGCCGGCTTCGCGCGCCGCCTCGGCGGCCGCTTCGGCCTGCAGCCGGGCCCGAATCTCGTCCTCGACCTCGGCCAGCGGACGCAGCTCCGCCTCTTCCCGTTCGGCCACGCGCAGCACGATCGTCGAGCCATCATCAAGATCCAGGGCATCGCTGTTCTCTCCGCGCTCGCGCACCCGCTCGCCAAAGGCCGCATCGCGCACGGAACGCGAGTCCGCGATGCCGCTGCCCGAGTCGCGGGTGAACCAGTCGGTCGTGCGGATCTCCAGCCCGGTCGCCTCGGCCGCGGGCTCCAGACTTTCCGGGAACTCGACGCTCAGCGACATCAGGTCGTCCAGCGCATCGATCTGCATCTGCTCGGCACGCCGGTCACGCAGGTCGGATTCCACGTCGTCACGCACCTGCTCCAGCGGCTGTGCGCGGGCATCCTCGATCGCAGTCACCTGGATGATGTACCAGCCCTGATCGGTCCGCACCGGCTGGCTCACCATCCCCTCGGGCAGACTGAAGATCACCGTCTCCAGGGTCGACGATCCCAGATCCCCGCGGGCCAGCTCACCCATGCGCCCGCCCCGCGGCGCGCTCAGGGAATCCTCGGAGTATTCCTCGGCCAGCTCCGCAAAATCTTCGCCGTCCTCGATCCGCTGATGCAGCTCGCCAATCCGTGCCTCGGCGTCGTCCTCGTCCGCCAGGCGGATGACCCGGACATCGCGCAGTTCCGGTTCCTCGTAACGCGACCGGTTGGCGCGGTAGTGCTCCACGATGTCTTCCTCGCTCAGCTCGACGGCCTCTTCCAGCGATGCCGGGTCGAGCTGAAGGTACTCCACCCGCAGACGCTCTGCGGTCGTGAACTCCTCCGGATTCGCTTCGTAGTAGGCCTGAACGGCGTCCTCGTCCACCACGCCGGGGCGATCGAAATCCTCCGCCGCGAACACCCGCCAGCTCACCGTCCGCACCTGATTGCGCAGCGCGGCGTACTCGTCCACCAGGCCTTCGTCGAAGCGACCCGACTCGCGGATGCCCGTCTGGATCTGCGACATCACCAGCGAGCGACCGATGTCATCCTCGAAATCCGCGGGACTGATGCGCTGGGCCGACAACAGCTGGGAATAGCGCTCGGGACTGAACTGTCCGCCCTCCTGAAACACCGGCATCGCGCGGATCTCGCGGCGCACCGATTCGCTGGCGGCGGTAAACCCGAGATCACCGGCCGCCTGACGCAACAGGGTCTCGCGAATCAGGCTTTCCAGCGCCTGCAGCCGAATCCCCTCGTCGTCGAATTCGTCCGGGATCTCGCCGCCGAACATGCGACGGAGTTCATCCCGCTGGGCACGCGCCTCCTGATGCACGGACCGGGTATCGATGTCCACGCCGTTGACCTCGGCAGCCACGATGTCGCCGGCTCCGCCGAAGTATTCGCCCACGCCCCACAGGGCGAAGGGGACCGCGATCAGGCCGATGATTACGTAGGCGAGCCAGCCGGTCGCCCGATCTCGAATTGCTTGCAGCATGCTGGTTTTGTCCGTTCGGGTTCAGCAGGAAAAACAGATCAATGGTAGCAGGCGCGTCCTCCGCCGTCTGTCGGACACACCAACAAAAAAGGCGCCCCGGAGGGCGCCTTTCGAAATATGGCGGAGCGGACGGGACTCGAACCCGCGACCCCCGGCGTGACAGGCCGGTATTCTAACCAACTGAACTACCGCTCCGTATTCTTTTCAGCGCAGCCGCATCGAGCAGGTCTGCGCCTGGTGGGTGCTGACGGATTCGAACCGCCGACATTCGCCTTGTAAGGGCGACGCTCTACCAACTGAGCTAAGCACCCGGTAAAGCTCTTTAGTTTACCCGATCCTTCAACGCTTTGCCAGCCTTGAAACCGGGCGTTTTCGACGCGGCGATCTGGATCGTCTCGCCGGTGCGCGGGTTGCGCCCCGTGCGCGCCTCACGTTCGCGGACGAGGAACGTCCCGAAGCCAACCAATGATACCTGATCACCCTTGGCAAGGGAATCCCCGATTACGCTGACCATGGCATCGACCACCTTGCCGGCCTGAGCCTTGGGAACATCGGCTTCCGCGGCGATCGCGTCGATCAATTCGGATTTATTCATGAAACAGTTCCTTATCGTTTTGGTGACTCGGGCGTGCAGCCGGCAGGGCCAAGCTTACAACAATCCGGGCCGATGCCGCCACGGCCTGTGCAGGGAACGGGAATGGGTTCGACAACCGGATCCGGACAATGCGATCAGGGTTATAGCAAGGCTGCGAAAATGGTGTCAAACGCCGGTCGCCGCTCCCTGCGACCGGCTCGACAAAAGTCCTCGCCCCGGGCCCTCTCCCCCGGGTGTGTGGACGGATCAGTGATGCCGGACCCGGCCACGACCCCGCGAGGGTTTCTTCTTGCCGGAAACGACTTCCTCGGCGGGCGCCTCGCCCTCCGGCGACTCGCCGGTACGGGCTTCCGGCATCTCGGCCAGGGCGACTTCCAGAACCTCGTCGATCCAGCGCACCGGGCGAATATCCAGCTTCTGCTTGATGTTCTTCGGGATATCCACCAGATCCTTTTCGTTTTCCTCCGGGATCAGGACCGTACGGATACCCCCGCGATGCGCCGCCAGCAGTTTCTCCTTGAGCCCGCCGATCGGCAGCACCTGCCCGCGCAGGGTGATCTCCCCGGTCATGGCCACATCCGCACGGACCGGGATGTTCGTCAGCGCCGAAACGATGGCCGTGCACATGCCGATCCCGGCCGAAGGACCGTCCTTGGGTGTGGCGCCCTCGGGGACGTGGATGTGGAGGTCCTTGTTCTCGTGGAAATTCTCTTCCAGGCCGAGGGCAGCAGCGCGGGACCGGACCACCGTGAGCGCGGCGTGGACCGACTCCTGCATCACGTCACCGAGCTTGCCGGTCTGCTGGGTCTTGCCCTTGCCGGGCACCACCGAGGACTCGATGGTCAGCAGTTCACCGCCGACCTCGGTCCACGCCAGACCGGTGACCTGGCCGACCCGGTCGGCCTCGTCGGCCTGGCCGAAGCGGTAGCGCCGCACGCCCAGGTACTTGTCCAGGGTCTTGGGCGTGACCGAAGTCATGCGGTCGGCGTCCTTGCCCTTCGACAGGGTGCGCTGCTTGACCACCTTGCGGCAGATCTTGGCGATCTCGCGCTCCAGCGCACGCACCCCGGCCTCGCGAGTGTAGTAGCGGACCACGTCGCGCACCGCCGCATCGGAGATGTTGATCTCGCCCTTCTTCAGACCGTTGGTCTTGATCTGCTTGGGGATCAGGTAGGTGTGCGCGATGTTGACCTTCTCGTCCTCGGTATAGCCGGACAGACGGATCACTTCCATGCGATCCAGCAGCGGCCCGGGGATGTGCATGCTGTTGGCCGTGGCCACGAACATCACGTCCGAGAGATCGAAGTCGACCTCCAGGTAGTGGTCGCTGAAGGTGTGGTTCTGTTCCGGATCCAGCACCTCGAGCATCGCGGAGGCCGGATCCCCACGGAAATCCATGGCCATCTTGTCGATCTCGTCGAGCAGGAACAGCGGGTTGCGCACCCCGACCTTGGACAGGTTCTGGATGATCTTGCCCGGGAGCGACCCGATATAGGTGCGCCGGTGACCGCGAATCTCGGCCTCGTCACGCACCCCGCCCAGCGCCATGCGCATGAACTTGCGGTTGGTGGCCCGCGCGATGGACTGCCCCAGCGAGGTCTTGCCGACGCCGGGCGGCCCCACCAGACACAGGATCGGGCCCTTCAGCTTGCGCACGCGCGACTGCACGGCGAGGTATTCCAGGATGCGCTGCTTGACCTCTTCCAGCCCGTAGTGATCCTCGTTGAGGATCTTCTCGGCACGCTTGAGATCCTTGGAGACGCGGGTCTTCTTCTTCCACGGCAGCGACACCAGCCAGTCGATGTAGCTGCGCACGACCGTGGCCTCGGCGGACATCGGCGACATCATCTTGAGCTTGTTGAGCTCGGCGGTCGCCTTCTTCTTCGCCTCTTCGGACATCCCGGCGTTTTCGATCTTCTCCGCCAGGTCCTCCTGCTCGTTGGGTGCGTCTTCGAGGTCGCCCAGCTCCTTCTGAATGGCCTTCATCTGCTCATTCAGGTAGTACTCGCGCTGGGACTTCTCCATCTGCTGCTTCACGCGGCCGCGGATCTTCTTCTCGATCTGCAGCACGTCCATCTCGCCCTCGATCTTGGCGACCAGATGCTCCAGGCGCTCGCGCACGTTGGCGATCTCGAGGACCTGCTGCTTCTCCTCGAGTTTCAGCGACATGTGCGCGGCGATGGTGTCGGCCAGGCGCGAGGTGTCGTCGATCCCGGCCAGCGAGGTCAGGATCTCCGGCGGGACCTTCTTGTTCAGCTTGATGTACTGCTCGAACTGATTCAGCGCGGAGCGACCGAGGACCTCGAGTTCCTTGTCCTCGGTATCGAACTCCTCGTCGATCAGCTTGATGTCGGAGACGAAGTAGTCTTCTTCCTGCTCCGGATCCCCGGTGGTAGAGACATCCATCACGCGGGCACGCTGCGCGCCTTCCACCAGCACCTTGATGGTGCCGTCGGGCAGGCGCAGGAGCTGGAGGATGTTGCCGAGGGTCCCGATCTCGTGGAGATCCCCGGCGTCGGGCTCGTCCACCTCGGCGCTCTTCTGCGCGACCAGGAGGACCTGCTTGTTCTCTGCCATCGCCGAATCCAGCGCGCGAATCGATTTCTCGCGCCCGACGAACAGCGGAATGACCATGTGCGGATACACCACGACGTCGCGCAGCGGCAGCACCGCAACGCGCTTGACGGGCGATTCCACCTCGTTCTGGGAAGGACGGTCGTCGGTCATGTGGCCCCCTCAGGGCTGGGCGAATGTAGGGGGGAAATGGGGGCGACCCGCGCGCGTTTCAAGGGTCGCCCGGCCGATGTTTCCCGCTCAGGAGTCCGCGGCGGCCTGCCGGGTGTACGAGGTGTTGTCGTAAATCAGATAGGGCTCGGCGTCCCCGCGGATCACCGCCTCGTCGATCACGACCTTGGTGACCCCCTCCATGGACGGCAGTTCGTACATCGTGTCCAGCAGGATGTTCTCCAGGATGGTCCGCAGGCCGCGGGCACCGGTCTTGCGCTCCAGCGCCTTCGCGGCGATCGCGTGCAGTGCATCGTCGCGGAACTCCAGCTCGACACCCTCCATCTCGAACAGCCGTGCATACTGCTTGATCAGCGCGTTCTTCGGCTGCGTGAGGATCGTGATCAGCGCATCCTCGTCGAGTTCGTCCAGGGTCGCCTGCACCGGCAGACGCCCGACGAATTCCGGGATCAGGCCGTAACGCACCAGATCGTCGGCCTCCAGCTGCTTCAGCCAGTGATCCGAGGAGGCGTCCTCGTCCTTGCTCGCCAGCGCCGCGGAAAAGCCGATGCCGGTCCCTTTCTCCGCCCGCTGCTGGATCACCTTGTCCAGCCCGGAGAAGGCACCACCGCAGATGAACAGGATGTTGCTGGTGTCGACGTTCAGGAATTCCTGCTGCGGATGCTTGCGTCCGCCCTGCGGCGGGATCGAGGCGGTCGTGCCCTCGATCAGCTTGAGCAGGGCCTGCTGCACGCCCTCGCCCGAGACGTCACGGGTGATCGAGGGGTTGTCGGCCTTGCGCGATACCTTGTCGATCTCGTCGATGTAGACGATCCCGCTCTCCGCCTTCTCGACGTCGTAATCACACTTCTGCAGCAGCTTCTGGATGATGTTTTCGACGTCCTCGCCAACGTAGCCCGCCTCCGTCAGGGTGGTCGCGTCGGCGATGGTGAACGGGACGTTGAGCACCCGGGCCAGGGTCTCCGCCAGCAGGGTCTTGCCGGATCCGGTCGGACCGATCAGCAGGATGTTGGACTTTGACAGCTCCACTTCATCCTTGCCGGCCCGCGCCTCCATGCGCTTGTAATGGTTGTAGACGGCGACGGAGAGGATCTTCTTCGCGTCGTTCTGGCCGATCACGTAATCATCCAGGGTGTCCCGGATTTCACGGGGCCGCGGCAGCGAGGCATGCTCGGTCTGGCCGGCCTCCTGCATCTCCTCGCGGATGATGTCGTTGCACAGCTCAACGCACTCGTCGCAGATGAACACGGAAGGCCCCGCGATCAGCTTGCGCACCTCGTGCTGGCTTTTCCCGCAGAAGGAGCAGTACAGCAGCTTGCCGTCCGCGGGAGGGTTCTTGTCGTCGCTCATCCGTTGCCCTCGATTGGATTGCAATTCCTTTCGAACATGCCCCGTTTCACCGGCCGGTGCAAACGAGCCAAGTGTTCGTGCGGTCTAGGCATCAGGATCCGGATTTCTCGCCGGCTTCCGCGCGGTCGGCCAGCACGTTGTCGACCAGGCCGTATTCCTGCGCCTCGGAGGCCGTCATGAACCGGTCACGGTCGGTGTCCTGCTCGATCTGTTCCACCGTCTGACCGGTGTGCTTCGCCAGCACGCGGTTGAGTTCTTCCTTGATCTTGAGGATCTCGCGGGCATGGATGTCGATGTCCGTCGCCTGACCCTGGAAGCCGCCAAGCGGCTGGTGGATCATCACGCGCGAATGCGGCAGGGCGTAGCGCTTGCCCTCGGCGCCGCCGGCCAGCAGCACGGCCCCCATGCTCGCCGCCTGGCCCACGCAAAGCGTGGACACCTGCGGCTTGATGAACTGCATGGTGTCGTAGATCGCCATGCCGGCGGTGACCGCACCACCCGGCGAATTGATGTAGAGGCTGATTTCCTTGTCCGGATTCTCGGATTCCAGGAACAGCATCTGCGCGACGATCACGTTGGCCATGTAGTCCTCGACCGGCCCCACGCAGAAGATCACCCGGTCCTTCAGCAGCCGGGAGTAGATGTCATAGGCGCGCTCGCCGCGGGCGGTCTGCTCGACCACCATCGGCACCAGGTTCAGGCCCTGGGTATGCTGCGCACCCTGATCGCCCATGTCGTGCGTCATTCGCTCGACTCCTTGTTCGGATTCATTACGTCCTGGAAGGTGGTGGGCTTGTCGGTAACATTGCCCTGTTCCACCACCCAGTCCACCACCTGGTCTTCCAGGACGATGGACTCCAGGTTCTGCATGGCCTGCGGCTGCGTGCGGTAGTACTGCTTGACCTCTTCGGGGTCTTCGTAGGTCGCGGCCATGTTGTCGAGCTCCTGCTCGACCCGCTCGCGATCCACTTCGAAACCCTTGTCGTCGATCAGATGCCGCAGCACCAGGCCCAGGCGCACCCGCCGTTTCGCCTCTTCCTCGAACAGGCTGTCCGGCAGCGGCTGCGTCTGCTCCGCCCCGCCGAAGCGCTTCTCGGCGTCTTCGCGCAGGCGATTGATTTCGGACTTCACCAGGGCATCCGGCAGGTCGAAGCCGTGGCGTTCCACCAGCGCATCCATGACCTGCTGCTTGATCTTGCTCTTCAGCGCCTGATTCAGCTCCCGCTCCATGTTGGACCGCACATCCTCGCGAAGTTTCTCCACCGAGCCGTCCTCGATGCCGAATTTCTCCGCGAAGGCCGCGTCGACCGCGGGCAGCCGGGCCTCTTCCACTGCCTTGACCGTGATATCGAAGGTCGCGGTCCGGCCCTTGAGGACCTCCGCCGGGTAATCCTCGGGGAAGGTGACCTCGATGGTCTTTTCCTCGCCCGTTTTCACGCCTTCGAGCTGGTTCTCGAACTCCGCCAGCAGGCGCCCGCTGCCGATCTCCACCTGAAAGTCCTCGGCCTGTCCGCCCTCGAAGGCCTCGCCGTCGAGCTTGCCGACGAAGTCCAGGGTGATGCGGTCGCCCGAGGCCGCTGCACGCTCGACCGCCTGCCATTCCTTGTGCTGTTCGCGCAGGGTATCGATCACGCGATCGATGTCCTCGTCACCGATTTCGGCCACCGGGCGTTCGATCTCGACCCCGGACAGGTCGGCGACCTCGATCTCCGGGAAGACCTGAAAGGACGCCTCGAACTCGATCGGCTGACCGTTTTCCACCGATTTCGGCTCGATGCTCGGGCTGCCGGCCGGTTCCAGCCCCTCCTGCTGCACCGCCTCGCGGTAACTCTCCTGCAGGACTTCGCTGAGGACCTCCTGGTATACCCCGGCCCCGTAGCGCTGACGCACCACCTTGAGCGGCACCTTGCCCGGGCGGAAGCCGTCGAGCCGGACCCGCTTGGCGAGGTTCTTCAGGCGGTTGTCGACCTCGGTGTCGACGCGTTCGGAGGGGACCTGGACGGTCATCTTGCGGTCCAGGTTGCCAGTGGCTTCAACGGAAACTTGCATGGAGGGCCTCGTCAAATGGTTCGGAAATCGTCGTGTCCGGGCGCGGGGCCGTCGTCTCGCGGCCGGACGGGGTTCCTGGTGCGAAAGGAGAGACTCGAACTCTCACGGGTGTTACCCCACTGGGACCTAAACCCAGCGCGTCTACCAGTTCCGCCACTTTCGCCGTTGGTTTCGTAACCCGACATTGTAGCGTGTATGCATGCCGGAAACACAAAAGGCCCGCTGAACGGGCCTTGTGCCGGTCCGGGACCGGGGAGATGGTGGGTCGTGTAGGATTCGAACCTACGACCAATGGATTAAAAGTCCACTGCTCTACCAACTGAGCTAACGACCCGTGTGATCTGCAACGGGGGCGTAGTGTACGGCCCCGTCGCCAAAACGCAAGGCGGGCCGCGATCGCGGCCCGCCCGGGCAGGAAGGTTCCCGCCCCGTCGGCGATCAGATCGCTTCGAGGCTGCGCAGCTTCGACGGCAGGAGCTTCATGTCCACCAGCGAGGTGACCAGCGCCTTGCCGAAGCTGGCTTCGTCTTCGTAGACCATCTTGTAGTACTGGATCTTCATGGTCAGGGCCGCGCCGAACACGATGAAGACAAAGGTCAGGAACCCGCCGATCGCCAGCGTGGAGACCCCGGTGATGGCCTGCCCCACGGTACAGCCCATCGCGAGGATGCCACCCACGCCCATCAGGATGCCCCCGGCGAAGTGGTTCCAGAAATCGCGCAGGGACGAGAACCACTCAATGCGGAAGCTGCGCGACACCAGCGACCAGAAGAACGAGCCCAGAATCACGCCCGCCAGCGCCATCACGCCGAAATACAGGAAGCGGCTGTCGAAGCCTTCCTTCACGTAGGCCGCGCTCTGGCCCATCGGCGCGATGAAGGTGAAGGACTGGTTGTTCCAGAAACGCAGCTGGTCGGCCGGGCGCTCTTCACCGGGCTCGCCCAGGAAGTCCCAGTCGGCCAGATAGGCCGTCGGGGTGTAGGTGTCGCCCATCTCGTCGGCGATCTGCACGTTGCTGGTCAGCCACCAGGCACCGACCACCACCAGGCCGATCACCAGCCCGCCCAGGATGTTGTCGAAGCTCTTGCGGAAGTCCGCCGCCTTGAAGATCAGCGCCAGCAGCAGCACGCCGATGACCAGGCCCAGCACCAGACGCGCGGTGCCGTCGGCATCGCCCGCAACGATCGAGCCGAGATCCTGGCCGCCGGACAGCGTGATCGCGGTGGCGTCCATCCAGCCGAAGAGCAGCTGGTTGAGGGTCTCGCCGGTGCCGAACACGGACTGCGTGCTCAGCAGGAAGTAGGCGACGATGCCGATCAGGATCATCACCATCACCGACTTGATGTTGCCGCCGCCCACGCGCACCAGGGTCTTGTTACCGCAGCCCGAGCCGTAGGTCATGCCGATCCCGAACAGGAAACCGCCCAGCACGTGCCCGAGCCAGTTCAGGTTATCCATGCGGTAGGGAGGAAACGAACCTTCGGCGCTCAGCACGCCAAAGAATTCCAGGGTGCTCACGCCCAGCATGGCCACGGCGATGGCCAGCAGCCAGGAGCGCATGCGCCCGGTGTCACCCATGTTCACCCAGTCGGACACCGCCCCCATGGTGCAGAAGTTGGTCTTGTTGGCGACCGCCCCCATGATGAAGGCGAGGATGAACGTCCCGACCAGCACCGCCGTGGCGGCTGCGGAAAAGCTGGAGAATTCCATGCGTCAAACCCTCTTGATCAGTTGTCACTCGGGCTGCACGACCGACCGGAGCAGGGCATCCGGTTTCGCCGTTCAGGGCCGCGCAGCATACATCGACCACCAGACGAGATCGAGAGAGGTTTCATTCCGTGCTTCCCCGGGCGAGCCTTCCGGGCCCGGAGCCGGGGCTCATCCCGCGTAACGGGTGGGATCGGGGATCCCGGCCGCGGCGAAACCGTCGGCACGCAGGCGACAGGAATCACAGGTGCCACAGGCCCGCCCGTCCGCATCGGCCCGGTAACACGACACCGTCAGCGAATAGTCCACCCCCAGACGCGCCCCTTCGCGGATGATCTGCGCCTTGCTCAGATGCATCAGCGGGGCCTCCACCGACCATGGCGCGCCCTCCACACCGGTGGCCGTCGCGACGCGCGCCAGCGACTGAAAGGCCTCGATGAACGCGGGGCGGCAGTCGGGATAGCCGGAGTAGTCGACCGCGTTGGCGCCCACCACCAGACGGTGGGCGCCCAGGGTCTCGGCAAACCCCAGTGCCAGCGACAGAAACACGGTGTTGCGCGCCGGCACGTAGGTCACCGGGATACCCTCACCGCCGGCCTCGGGCACCTCGATGGCCGAGTCGGTCAGCGCGGAGCCACCAATGGCAGTCAGGTCGACATGCACCACGCGATGGTCGGCCACCCCGGCGGCCGCGGCCACACGCCGCGCCGCCTGCAGCTCGGTGGCGTGGCGCTGCCCGTAGTCCACCGACAGGGCGTGGCATTCCAGCCCCTGCTCCTGCGCCAGCGCCAGGCAGGTGGCCGAGTCCAGTCCGCCCGACAGCAGGACCACGGCGCGTTCATTCACCCCCGTGGCCATCAACGCCCCGGCTCGTCGCCCCACAGCCACTTGTGCAGCTGCACCTGAAAACGTACCGGCAGGCGTTCGGCCACGATCCAGTCGGCCAGCAGCCGCGGCTCCAGCTCGCCATGCACCGGGGAAAACAGGACTTCCACCGCCGGATCCAGTCCCATCCCGGGGAGGGCTTCAAGGGCCCATTCGAAATCCGCCCGGTTGGCGAGCACGAACTTCAGCTGGTCGCCCTCCCCCAGATACGCGAGGTTTTCCGTCCGGTTACGCCCGGACTCGCAGGACGCGGGTGCCTTCCAGTCCATGACCAGCCCGGCGCGCGGATCCACGTCGCTCACGTCCATGGCACCGGAGGTCTCGATGGTGACCGCCAGGCCGGCATCGCACAGGCCCGTGATCAGGGCACGGCTGCCCGGCTGGGCCAGCGGCTCGCCCCCGGTGACGCACACGTGGCGCACCCCCTCGCCCGCCACCCGCTGCAGCACCGTGTCCACGTCGGTGGTCTCGCCGCCCTCGAAGGCGTATTCGGTGTCACACCAGCGACAGCGCAGCGGGCAGCCGGTCAGGCGCACGAACACCGTGGGCCAGCCCACCTGCGCCGCCTCGCCCTGCAGCGAAACGAACATCTCGCTCAGACGCAGCCGGGGTGCGCCCCCGGACGCGGAGGCCGGTGCCGTGGTGCGGCGCAGCGGTGCTTCCACGCTCACGAGCCGTCCATCCGCTGCAGGCGTTCGCGCGCGAGGCGATCCAGCGTGGTGCCGCCGTATTCCTCGCGCACCTGTTCCAGCGCCTCGCTTGCGGCCTCGAAATCCTCGAGCTCGTAATGCGAGTAACCGATCTTCAGCAGGGCATCGCCCTGCTTGTCACTCTCCGGGAACTGCTCACGCAACCGCTGGAAGTCTTCCAGCGCGGCCTCGAAATCGCCACTGGCATATTTGGCTTCGGCCAGCCAGTACCAGGCGTTGGCGGCAAAATCCCCGTCCGGGAACCGCTCGATGAACGCCTCCAGCTGCCGGATCGCCCCGGCATAATCCCCGTCCATCAGGACCGAGAAGGCCTCCTGGTAGGCCTCCTGCTCGCCCGCGTCCGGCAGATCGAAATCCACCACTTCTTCTTGCGGCGCCTCGCCTTCGCTGGCGACACCGCCGGCCTCCAGCGTCGCCAGCCGCTCGTCGAGATGAGCAAACTGGTCCCGCTGGCGCTCTTCCAGGCGGTCAAGGCGGTGATTCAGGGTATCGACTTCTCCGCGCAGATTGCGCAGATCCCGCTGGATTTCCTCGACGCCGCGCAGCATGTCCGCCAGCGCACTGGAATCCAGCCTGCGTTCGATGCGATCCAGCCGGCGGTCCAGCTCCCGCACCTGCGACTGCGTCGCCACGATGCCGTCTTCCTGCGCCAGCACCGGGGGCCCGGCCAGCAGCAGGACCGGAAGCATCCCGGCCAGCAGGGCGCCCCGAAGGGCACCCTGCGGGAAACGCTGCCCGGCCCGCCGCCGAATCGCCTGCATGGGACGCGCATCCATCACCATCATCACTGCCGACGGTCGTAGACCAGTTCCACGCGCCGGTTCTGCGCCCAGGCCTCTTCGGTCTGTTCGAAGGCCACCGGCATTTCCTCGCCGTAGCTGACGACCTCGATCTGCTCGTCCGCGGCCCCGTTGAGGTTCAGCACCCGACGCACGGACTGCGCGCGACGCTCGCCCAGCCCCAGGTTGTATTCACGGGTACCCCGTTCGTCGGTATGCCCTTCCAGACGCAGCCGCGCACCGGGGTTGGCCGCGAGATACTCGGCATGCGCCTCCAGCATCTCCTCGTACTCGCGCTTCACCTCGTCACGGTCGAATTCGAAATACACCAGGCGCTCGGCCAGCAGGCTGTCCGGGTCATCCAGTGCCGCGGCGTCCAGACGCCGGTCCTCGCCCAGCCCGCGTGCCTCGCGCTCGCGCCGCTCGCGGGCCTCACGCTCGGCCTCGGCTTCGGCTTGTGCCGCCTCACGTGCCTCGCGCTCGGCCGGATCCTCGGCATCGCGCACCGGCTGGGCGCAGGCCGCCAGCGAGCCCACGACAAGGGCGAGAACGCCCCAGCGAATCAGGTGGTTCATCGTTTGTTTCCTCAGGGTGTTGTCAATCATCAAAGAATCCGCGCAGACCCTCATTCGCCGAGTGGCGACCAGGCCGGTTCACGCACCTCGCCATCCCGGCCCTCCAGCCGCTGGTGTACCCGGCCATCCCGGCTCACCGAACCCAGGACGCCACGAGTGCCTTCGCTGATGGCGTACAGAATCATGCTGCCGTTGGGAGCAAAGCTTGGGGATTCGGCATTACCGGAATCGGTCAGTCGCGTGACACGACGGTCGCCGAGATCCAGGCGGGCCAGACGGAAGCCGCCATCGCCCCCCTCCACATACACTACCGAATCACCATCCGGGGACACCGTGACACCCGCCGCATATCCGCTCTCGAAGGTCAGGCGCCGGACATCCCCGCCGTCGGCGTCCATGCGGTAGATCTGCGGTGCCCCGGCACGGTCGGAGGTGAAATAGATGGTCCCGCCGTCCGGCGACCACGCCGGCTCGGTCTCGATCGCGGAGGACCGCGTCAGCTGCTCCAGGTCCCCGCTCTGCAGATCCAGCCGATAGATATTGGGACTGCCGTCGCGCGACAGGCTCAGCGCCAGGTAGCTTCCGTCCGGCGACCAGGCCGGCGCACTGTTGATTCCCCGGAACCGGGCCAGGCTCACCCGTTCGCCGCTGCGCACGTCGTGGCGGAAGACCTCGGACTGGCGGTTCTCGAACGACACATACACCAGTTCGTTGCCATCCGGCGACCAGGCCGGCGACATCACCGGATCCGACGAGCGGTACAGGGTGCGCGGATTCGCGCCGTCGGAGTCGGCGACCTGCAGGCGGAACTCGCGGCCGTCGCCGTCGCGCTGCACCTGGACGAAGGCGATGCGCGCACTGAACGCCCCCGGATCGCCGGTGATGGCCTCGAACACGAGATCCGACACCCGGTGCCCGCCGCGCCGCAGCATGTCGGCCGGCACCGGGATGCGCCAGCCGCCGAGGCGTTCCTCGGCAAGCACGTCGAATACATGGAAATCCACCACCACGCGATCGCCGTCCGGGCGCTTGCTGCCGACCACCACGTACTCGGCCCCGGCCGCACCCCAGGGCTCCGGAATGAAATCCGCAGGCCCGGTGGCCCCCGAAGGCAGGTCTTCGCGCAGTACCTCGAACAACCCGCTGCGGTGCAGATTGTCCCCCAGGATCCCGCTCATGCGGGTCTCCGGCTCACCTTCGCCGCGCCACTCGAACGGCGCCACGGCTACCGGGATCGCCCCCGACACGCCCTCGGTCACCGTGACCTCCAGCACCGCGTGCGCCTGGGAGGCCCCCAGCATCAGGGCAATCCCGAGCAGGCCTGTCAGGGGCCGCAACATCTTTTTCATCATTGGTGCCTGCAATGCCATTGAAACCTCACCGTCACTGCGGTTCGAACTGGATCCGGACCCCGCGCGCCGCGGCGTCGGCATCCGGCGGCTCCGGCAGGGCACGCAGGCGCTCGATCGCCTCCTCCACGGACGCGCAGAAGGCCGGCCCCCCGGCGCAGCGCTCCACCTCGAAACTGATGATACGCCCGGTCTCGTTGACCCGCACGTGCACCGTCGCCCGGTCCGACGCGCTGACGTCCGCGGGTTCGCGCCAGCGGCGCTGGACCACCGCGCTGGCCTGTGCCTGCCACTCCTCGATCGCCTCGCGGCGTTCAGCGGCCGCCTGCGCCGCCTCGCGGCGTTCCGCGGCCTCGGCCATGCGCTGCATGTCCTCTTCCATGCGTTCGCGCCGGCGCTGCTCCTCGAGTTCCCGCTCGGCTTCGGCGCGCCGCTCGGCTTCCTCGCGTGCCCTGCGTTCGGCCTCCTCCTGCTCGCGGCGCTCCTGCTCTTCCCGTGCCCGACGCTCCGCTTCCTCGCGTTCGCGCCGTTCCTGTTCCGCGCGCTCGCGTTCCGCTTCCGCCTCGCGCCGCGCCTGCTCGGCGGCCTCGCGCTCACGCTCCAGACGTTCGGCTTCTTCCTGTGCCTGCCGGCGTGCCCGCTCCGCCTCTTCCAGTGCCTCGCGCCGGGCCTGCTCCTCGGCCTCGCGCCGGCGCTGTTCTTCCAGCCTGCGCTGTTCCTCGGCGCGGCGGCGTTCCTCTTCCTCGCGCAGGGCCTCGGCGATCGCCTCCTGCTCCGCGACTTCGCGTTCATGCTGGATGCGGTCGAAGGTCTCGGCGTCCACCGCCTCGGCCTGAACCACTTCCACCTCGTCGCCGGTCGTAATCTCCAGGGGTTCCCCGGAACGGCTGTCCGGCGCAAGGTTGACGTTCAGCAACAGCGCCGCGAACAGCACGCCATGCAGCGCCAGCACCAGCAGCAGGGCAAACGGATGTTGTCGCAGCAGTTCGAACACGGCGGCCGGTTCAGTCGTCGCGCGGCGGTTCGGTGATCAGGCCCACGCGGCCGCCCCCTGCCCGCTGCAGCGCGATCATCGCGTCGATCACCCGTCCGTAGTCCACGTTGCGGTCGCCGCGCACGTAGGTCTGCGTGCCCGGGTGGTCCTCGAGGAACTGGATAACGATCCCGGTCATCTCCTCGGGCGCCAGCGGTTCATTCACCCGCGGCCCCTGGTTGAGGCTCAGCGCGCCCGCGGCGTCCACCGTGACGACCAGCGGTTCGGCCGCCTCGGTCCCGTCATCCAGCGCCTCGGCCTGAGCCTCGGGCAGATCCACTTCCACCCCCTGCTGCAGCATGGGCGCGGTGATCATGAAGATGATCAGCAGCACCAGCATCACGTCGATGAACGGCACGACGTTGATCTGCGACATCGGCCGCCGGCTGCGACGCTGACTGCGGAGCGAGGTCTTCGCCATGGTTTATTCGCCGGTCGTGGCGACCGACGCCTCGCTTGCGCGCGGATGGGACTGGCGGTTGAGCAGGCCCGCGAACTCCTCGCTGAAGTTCTCCAGCCGCCCGGCAATACGATCCACGTCCCCGGAGAAACGGTTATAGGCGATCACCGCCGGGATCGCCGCGAACAGCCCCAGCGCGGTGGCGATCAGGGCTTCGGCAATGCCCGGGGCGACCATTGCCAGGGTCGCCTGCTGCACCCCGGAAAGCCCGAGAAACGCGTGCATGATGCCCCAGACGGTGCCGAACAGGCCGATGTACGGGCTGGTCGACCCGACCGTGGCCAGGAACTGCAGATAGCGTTCCATGCCGTCCAGCTCGCGCGAGATCGCCACCCGCATCGCGCCCTGGGCCGGCTCGGCGGGCGGCATGCCGTGCTGGCGCGCACGCAGGAACTCCTTGAACCCGGAGGAGAACACATGCTCCATCGGGTTCAGCACGGTCTTGCGCCGCAATCCCTCGTAGAGATGGGACAGATCCGCGCCCGACCAGAAACGTTCCTCGAAGTCGTCGGCCGCCCGGTCCACACCGCGCAGCGTGCGCGCCTTCACGATGATGGCCAGCCACGAGAACACCGAGGCCAGGACCAGGATGATCATCACCAGCTGGACCACCAGGCTGGCCTCCATGATGAGCTGGTACATCGAAAAATCGACTTCCACGGATCTTCTCCCTCAGCCTGTTGCTTCGGTATCGGTTGCGATCGCCGCGTGCATCGCGCGGTGGACGGATTCCGGCACGGCAGCCGGCACGCCGCGCTCGGGATCCACGCAGGCAATCATGATCTCGCCGACAACCAGCGCCTCGCCGTCGCGGCGCACGACCTGGTCGAACTCCACACTGGCGCGGCGCAGGCGACGCGGTTCGCAGGTCACTTCCAGTGCCTCGTTGAAACGCGCCGGCCGGCGCATGTCCAGGCTGGCGCGGCGAACCGCGAACACCACGCCGCAGTCGGCCCTCAGACGGTCCTGTTCGAAGCCGAGTTCCCGCAGCCACTCGGTGCGCGCACGTTCCATGAATTTCAGATAATTGGCGTGATAGACCACGCCCCCGGCATCGGTATCCTCGTAATAGACGCGCACCGGCCAGTGAAAATCCGTGGCTGCGGTCATGCACGCCCTCCGCCGGCCAGCAGGTCCCCGTCCCCGCCGGGCAGGTCGAACATCGCCAGCGTGCGCCGGGTCGCCTGGCGGCCGCGCGGGGTGCGCTGCAGGTAACCCTGCTGGATCAGGAACGGCTCGACCACGTCCTCCAGGGTCCCGCGATCCTCGTTGAGCGCGGTGGCCAGGCTCTCCACGCCCACCGGCCCGCCGTCGAACTTGTCCACCAGCACCTCCAGCAGGCGCCGGTCCTGGGCGTCCAGGCCGCCGGCGTCGATCGCCAGCAGATCCAGACCGTGCTCCGCAACCTCGGCGGTGATCACCCCGCTGGCGCGCACCTCGGCATAATCGCGCACCCGCCGCAGCAGGCGATTGGCCAGCCGCGGGGTGCCACGCCCGCGCCGCGCGATGGCCTCGGCCCCGGCGGCATCGATGCCCACGCCCAGCAGCCCGGCGGCCCGCTCGACAATATGCGCCAGGTCGGTGACGGAATAATGATTGAGGCGTTGCACGATGCCGAAACGGTCACGCAGCGGCGCCGACAGCAGCCCCGCGCGGGTGGTGGCCCCGACCAGGGTGAATGGGGGCAGATCGACCTTGATGGAGCGCGCGGCCGGCCCTTCGCCGATCACGATGTCCAGCTGCGAGTCCTCCAGCGCGGGGTACAGCACCTCTTCCACCACCGTGGGCAGGCGGTGGATTTCGTCGACGAACAGCACATCGCGCGGTTCCAGCGCGGTGAGGATCGCGGCCAGATCCCCGGCGCGTTCCAGCACCGGGCCGGAGGTCTGGCGCAGCCCCACCCCCAGTTCGTGGGCGACGATGTGCGCCAGGGTCGTCTTGCCCAGCCCCGGCGGACCGGCCACCAGGGTGTGATCCAGGGCCTCGCCCCGGCCGCGGGCGGCATCGATGAACAGACCCAGCTGTTCCACGACCTGCGGCTGGCCGGTGTAGTCCGTCAGCCGTTTCGGCCGCAGGCTCACCTCGGCGCCGGCGTCCTCGGACTGATGCTGCATGTCAACCAGGCGGGATTCCATGCGCTGCAGTATGCATCCTGCCGGGAACCATTTACAGGGGCCCGGGACTGTGGTTTTCGCGGAATCCGGGCCGGATCACGCCGGCCCGGCCTGCAGCCTCAGGAACGCACGGTGGCACGCAGGGCGAGGCGCACCAGGGTCTCCACCGAATCCGCCTGTTCGCGCACCGCGGCCACCATCTTCTCGGCACTGGCACGCGCATAGCCCAGGGCCTCCAGCGCCGCCAGGGCCTCGTCCTCCATCGACGGGCCGGCCGGGGCCGGCGCCGCATCGCCCCCCTTCTCCGGCGCCGCGCCGCCAAAGCCGAGTTCGCCCAGACGCTCGCCCAGCTCCAGGGCCACGCGTTCGGCTGTGCGCTTGCCGATGCCCGGGACCTTCGCCAGTCCAGTGGTGTCGCCCGAACGGATCAGCCCCGCCAGTTCGTCGCCGGCGTAGGTCGACAGCATCGCCAGCGCCAGACGCGCCCCGATGCCGTTGACCCGGATCAGGCGCCGGAACAGGTCACGGTCGCGGCGATGATGGAACCCGTACAGCTGATGCGCGTCCTCGCGCACCACCAGATGGGTGGCCAGCACCACGGTCTCGCCCGGGTCCGGCAACAGGGCCAGCGTGGACACCGGCACGTCCACCTCGTAGCCGACCCCGCCGACGTCCAGCAGCACGCCGCCGGGCTCGCGGCTGATCAGGGTTCCCTCCAGACGCGCGATCATGGGCGCCCCCCGCCGATGGCGGCGGCCGGCTGCAACCGCGCCTGGCTGGCATCGGTATGCGCATGGCACAGCGCCACGGCCAGGGCGTCGGCGGCGTCGCTGGACGCCGGTTCGCCGAGAGAAAGGATCTGCTGCGTCATGTGCTGTACCTGCTCCTTGCCGGCACCGCCAACCCCGACCACGGCCAGCTTGATCGCGCGCGGGGTGTATTCGTGGACGGGCAACCCCGCCCGGGTAGCGGCACAGATGGCCGCCCCGCGCGCCTGCCCGAGCTTGATCGCGGACTGCGCATTGCGTGCGACGAACACGCTCTCGATCGCGAGCACGTCGGGGGCCAGCTCGGCGATCACCTCCTCGATCCCCGCAAAGATCTCGCCGAGGCGCTCGGGGAACGCCTTCGCCCGCGGGCGCACCACGCCGTGCCCCAGCGAGCGCGACTGCCGCGACCCGGTTTCGATCACCGCGAAACCGGTCAGGCGCGAACCGGGATCAATGCCGAGGATGCGCACCGCTTCAGCCCCGCCGCCGAATCCGGAGCTCAACCATCGCCGCCCACCCCTTCGGGGAAGTTGGCGTTGGTGTAGACGTTCTGCACATCGTCCAGATCGTCCAGCATGTTCAGGAGCTTCAGCACCGTCTCGGCGGTTTCCTCGTCCAGCGGGGAAAGGGTCTCCGGACGCATGGTGACCTCCGAATTTTCCGGCTCCAGACCGTGATCCAGCAGGGCCTGACGCACGTCCTGATAGGCGTCCGGGTCGGTGAGGACCTCGATGGAACCGTCATCGTCCACCAGCACGTCCTCGGCACCGCCCTCCAGCGCCGGCTCCATCACCGTCTCCTCGTCCAGCCCCGGAGCAAAGCTGATCACGCCCTTCTTCTCGAACAGATAGGCCACCGAACCGTCGGTGCCGAGATTGCCGCCCATCTTGTTGAAGGCATGGCGCACCTCCGACACCGTACGATTGCGGTTGTCGGTCATGCAGTCGACCATGATCGCCGCCCCCCCGGGGCCGTAGCCCTCGTAGCGCAGCTCCTCGTAGGCCTCGCCCTCGGTCTCCCCGGCACCCCGCTTCGCCGCGCGCTCGATGGTGTCGCGGGTCATGTTGTTCTTCAGGGCATTGTCGAACGCCAGACGCAGACGCGGATTGGTCTCCGGGTCCGGCCCGCCGTGACGCGCGGCCACGGTGATCTCGCGGATCAGCTTGGTGAACAGCTTGCCGCGCTTCGCGTCCTGCGCGCTCTTGCGGTGCTTGATGTTCGCCCACTTGCTGTGACCGGCCATGGTGTTCCGCCTCCTCGTTGCCTGTGCTCAGGGAAACGCTGCTCAGTGTAACGGGGTTCAGAGGTCGAATTCCCCGTGCTCCAGGAAATGCGCGACGGCCCGCGCGACCGGATCGCTGAAGATCAGGCCCATGTGGGTGACCGGTGCCTGGAGATGCCGGGACACTTCCGGGCCCCGAGTCTCCTCCACCGCGACCAGGCCATCATGCGGTTCGGGCAGTTCGGTCAGCAGCGGTCCCGGAAAACGCCCGCGGGTCCCGGCGATCATCCCCACCTGGCGCCCGCGCAGCACCGGGCTGCCGCCCAGCAGACCGCGATCCAGCGCGCGCCCCAGCCACCAGCGCCCGGCCCGGTTGGCGGCCAGGCGCGCGGCCACCCGACTGCCGGCGAGCGGGGAGCCCAGCATCACCACGCGCCCCGGCCGTTGCACCGGCGCCACCGCGAACAGATGCCGCAGGATCACCCCGCCAAGACTGTGGCCGACCAGGTGCACCATGTCGTCCGGCAGGGTCTCCAGCCAGGCCGCCAGGGCGCGCGCGACTTCCTCGGGGCTGGCCCTGCGCGACGGATAGCGAAACGCCCGCACCCGGTAACCCGCCGCATGCAGACGCCGCCGCAGCAGCACCATCTCCGCCCCGGTCATGTGCCAGCCATGCAGGGTCACCACCGTGGTCCGCATGGCCGTCATCGCCGCGCTGCCCCGGCTCTATTGCGCGCCGTCGCCGGCAACCCCGGCCCGCAGGCGGATGCCCAGCTCGCGCAGCGGCTTCTCGCCCACCGGCGCCGGGGCGTCGGTCAGCAGACAGGCCGCGGTCTGGGTCTTGGGGAACGCCATCACGTCGCGGATGGAGTGGGCGCCGCTCATCAGCATCACCAGGCGATCCAGACCGAAGGCCAGGCCGCCATGCGGCGGGGCGCCGAAGTTCAGCGCATCCAGCAGGAAGCCGAACTTCTCGCGTGCCTCTTCCTCGCCGATGCCCAGCGCCTCGAACGCGGCCTGCTGCATCTCCGGGTTGTGGATACGGATGGACCCGCCGCCGACCTCGGTGCCGTTGAGCACCATGTCGTAGGCCCGCGACATGGCCTCGCGCGGGTTCTCGCGCAGGGCGTCGGGGCTGTCGGTGGCCGGGGCGGTGAACGGGTGATGCAGGGCGTACAGGCGCTTGTCGTCCGGGTCCCACTCGAACATCGGGAAATCCACCACCCACAGCGGGCGCCAGCCGGGCTCGACCAGGCCGCGATCATGGCCGACCTGCACGCGCAGCGCACCCAGCGCCTCGTTCACCACGTCGGCGCGGTCCGCGCCGAAGAAGATCAGGTCGCCGGCGGCCGCGTCGGTGCGCGCGAGGATCTCGCGGATCACGTCCTCGGGCAGGAACTTGAGGATCGGCGACTGCAGCCCGTTCGCAGGATCGGCGGGGTCGTTGACCTTGATGTACGCAAGACCCTTCGCCCCGTAGCGCCCGACGAACTCGGTGTAGCCGTCGATCTCCTTGCGGGTCAGCTCCGCGCCGCCCGGCACGCGCAGGGCGGCCACCCGCCCTTCGGGGTCGTTCGCCGGCGCGTTGAAGACCTTGAATTCCACCGCCTGCATCACCTCGGTCAGCTCGGTGAACTCCAGCGGGATGCGCAGATCCGGCTTGTCGGAGCCGAAGCGGGTCATCGCCTCGGCGTGGCTCATGCGCGGGAACGGGTCGTCCAGCTCGATGCCCATGACCTCGCGGTACAGATGGCGCATCAGCTCCTCGGTCACGCCCATCACGTCGGCCTCGTCGACGAACGCCATCTCCATGTCCAGCTGGGTGAACTCCGGCTGGCGGTCGGCACGCAGGTCCTCGTCGCGGAAGCAGCGGGTGATCTGGTAGTAGCGGTCCATGCCGGACATCATCAGCAGCTGCTTGAACAGCTGCGGCGACTGCGGCAGGGCGAAGAAGCTGCCCGCGTGGGTGCGCGACGGCACCAGATAGTCGCGCGCGCCCTCGGGGGTCGCGCGGGTCAGCATCGGGGTCTCGATGTCGAGAAAGTCGCGCTCCTCGAGGAACCGGCGCATCGCCGCGGTGACCTGCCCGCGCAGGCGCAGGCGCTCCTGCATCACCGGCCGGCGCAGATCCATGTAGCGATAGCGCAGGCGGGTATCCTCGCCCACGTCCTCGTCGTCCAGCGGGAACGGCGGCGTCTTCGCCGCGTTCAGCACCTCCAGCTCCAGCCCGAGGATCTCCACCGCGCCGGTGGTCAGCTCGGGGTTTTCGGTGCCTTCCGGGCGCCGGCGCACGCGTCCGGTCATGCGGATCACGTATTCACTGCGCAGCTGCTCGGCGCGCGCAAAGACCTCGGCACGGTCGGGATCGAACACCACCTGCACCAGTCCCGCGTGATCACGCAGATCGACGAAGATCACGCCGCCGTGGTCACGGCGGCGGTTGACCCAGCCACACAGGGTCACTTCGGAATCGAGGTCGCGTTCGGTGACCTGCCCACAGAGATGCGTTCGCATTGCGCCGTTCCAGCTGCCGGGCGCGGCATGCCGGTGATGGCGGCCGCGCGGGTTGATCGGGGAAAACGGGCGCGTCACGCCCGTCAAAGGGCCGGAAATGTTACGGCCTGCCCCCGTCCCGCGCAACCGGAAGCGGCGCGTTGCCGGGGCTGTCCGCGGCGGGCGTGACCACCCCCAGCGACATCACGAACTTGAGCCCGTCCTCCACCGACATCTCCAGTTCGATCACGTCTTCGCGCGGGACCAGCAGCACGAACCCGGAGGTGGGATTGGGCGCGGTGGGCACGAACACCGTCAGCATGTCCTCGCCGGTGCGTTCACGGGTCTCGCGGGTGCCGGTACCGGTGAGGAAGGCCACCGACCATGCGTCGCTGCGCGGATACTCGACCAGCACCACCTTGCGGAAGGAATCCCCACCGTCGGAGAACACCGTCTCGGTGACCTGTTTCACCGCCCCGTAGATGGTGCTGACCAGGGGGATGCGCCGCACGACCGCCTCGCCCAGCTGGACCAGTCGCCGCCCGAGGATGTTGGCCACGATCATGCCGGTCAGCAGCACGATCGCCACCGCGATCACCACCCCGGCCCCCGGCAGGTCGAAGCCCAGCCAGGCCTCCGGGCGCCACTCCTCCGGAAGGATCAGAAGGCTGTAGTCCAGGAGGTCCACCAGCAGCTTGATGATGTAGCCGGTCACCACCAGTGGCAGCCAGACCAGCAGCCCCGCGATCACGTAACGCCGGAGCGCGGCCAGCATCGGACTCAGCCTCCGGTCGTGGCGGCGCTGCCCCCGCCATCACCGCCGCCGGAACTGCCGGAACCCCCGGAGCCGCCACTGTCACCGGCGGACCCGCCGCCCTCCTTCAGGTTGCGCTGGCCGCCCTGCTTGAAATCGGTCTCGTACCAGCCACCCCCGGCCAGGCGGAAGCCGGCGGCCGAGACCTGCTTGGTCAGCGCTTCGGCACCGCACTGCGGGCAGGTGGTAGCGGGCGGATCCGAGATCTTCTGCAGGATCTCGGAGATCTGGTGACATTGCTGGCAGGCGTATTCATAGATCGGCATGAGGGTGTTCTCCCGAAGACTGTGACTCGTTGCGAAGCGAATGACCGTATTATGCGGCCGCCGGCCCGGAATAAAAGGACTGGCGGCAATTGCTTCGCGCGCCGCGAGATCCGATCATGCGGCGTTCCCGAAAACTCCCCGACCCACCCCCGAACAACGAGAGACGAGATGGCCGACAAGATCGTGATCATGCTGCTGAATCTGGACCTCGAACGCCCCGGCACCCTGGGGGCCCCGTTCTTCCAGGCCACGGTCGCCGGCGCAATGGATCTGGAGGTCGAGATCTATTTCGCCGCGCAGACCACCCGCCTGCTGCGCCAGGGAGTCGCCGAAGCCATGTACCCGGGCGACGGCCAGGAGAAGTCGGTCTACAGTTTCATGCAGGATGCCCACGAGGCCGGCGCACGTTTCTACGCCTGCGCCGGCGCGATGGACGAAAACGGCCTGACGCTGGACAACGCGGTGCCCGAACTCGACGGCATGCGCGGCGGCGGGGCCTTCATCGGCGAGGTCGTCGAGGACGGCGTCGCCACCCTGACCTACTGACCGGCCCCCGGAGGTCCGCGTGAGTTCCGCCGAAGACGATGCCCGCGCCGTCCTGATCACCGGCTGCTCCTCCGGGATCGGGGCCCACGCCGCCCGCGCCCTGCGCGACCGCGGCTACCGGGTATTCGCCACGGCGCGCGCCGCCGAAGACGTCTCGCGCCTGAAGAAGGAGGGCTTCGAGGCCCTGCAGCTGGACCTCAACGACTCCGCCAGCATCCGCAGTGCGGCGCACGAGGTGCTGCACCGCACCGGCGGGAAGCTCTACGGCCTGTTCAACAATGGCGCCTACGGCCAGCCGGGGGCGGTGGAAGACCTCTCGCGCGCCGCCCTGCGCGCCCAGCTGGAGACCAACGTGCTGGGCTGGCTGGAGCTCACCAATCTGGTCATCCCGGCGATGCGCCGCGCCGGCGAGGGGCGCATCATCCAGAACTCCTCGGTGCTGGGGTTCGCCCCGCTGCGCCTGCGCGGGGCCTACGTCACCTCCAAGTTCGCGCTGGAAGGGATGTCCGACACCCTGCGCCAGGAACTCCACGGCAGCGGCATCCGCGTGGTCCTGATCCAGCCCGGGCCGATCCGCTCGGAATTCCGCGCCAACGCGCTGAAGGCCTTCCGCCACCACATCCACCGCGCCCACAGCCCCTGGGCCCGCACCTACGAGGCGGCCGAGGCGCGCATGGCCAACGCCGAGGCCGACGCCCCGTTCACCCTCGGGCCCGAGGCGGTCACGCGCTGCGTGATCCATGCCCTGGAGGCGCGGCGACCGAAGCTGCGCTACCGCGTGACCTTCCCCACGCATCTGTTCGCCTTCCTCAAGGCGATCCTGCCGGCGCGCTGGATGGACGCCTTCCTGCGCCTGGTCTCGCGCGGCGAGAACCGCTGACCGTCGCGGTCCCCGGCGCATGAACGCGATCTTTCTTGCGCTGGTCGTCATCGCCTTCGCCACCGCGGCGCTGCGCGAGCTGCGCTCCACCGATCCCGACGAGCGTCCGATGGCCGAACTCTCGGAGGGCGCGGTGGAGGCAGCCGGGGCCGCGGTCGAGCTGGCACTGGGACTGGTCGGGGTGATGGCCCTGTTCCTCGGCCTGATGAAGATCGCCGAGGCCGGCGGCCTGCTGACCGTGCTCGCCCGCCTGCTGCGGCCGCTGATGGTGCGCCTGTTCCCCGACGTCCCGCCGGAACACCCGGCGATGGGCGCGATGATCCTGAACTTCTCCGCCAACATCCTCGGGCTGGGCAATGCCGCCACGCCGTTCGGCATCCGCGCGATGCAGGAGCTGGAGAAGCTCAACCCCCACCCGGGCACCGCCACCAACGCGATGGCGCTGTTCCTGGCGATCAACACCTCCAGCATCACCCTGCTGCCCACCGGGGTGATCGCGCTGCGCGCCTCGCTGGGCTCGGAGGATCCGGCCGCCATCCTGCCGACCACACTGTTCGCGACACTGTTCGCCACGGTCGCCGGGATCACCAGCGCGCTGGTCCTGCAACGCTGGTTCCACCCCCCGGCGGCCACCCGCGAGATCCCGCCCGGCGGTCTTGACGACCCCGATGCTGAAGCCAACCCCGCCGGGGACCGGCCCTCCAATGCCGACCGGGACACGGAGCCGGCCGAGCAGCCCCAGCCGATGAACATCGAGGTCCCTGCCGAGGGCTATCCCGCCTGGGTCTCGATCCTGGTCCTGCTGGGGGTACTGGCGATCATCCCGCTGACCATCATCTACGGCCAGGCCATCGCCCCGTGGATCATCCCGGGACTGGTGGTGGGCTTCCTCACCTATGGCGTGCTGCGCGGCGTACCGGTATACGAGGTCTTCGTCGAGGGGGCAAAGGAGGGCTTCAACGTGGCCCTGCGGATCATCCCCTATCTGGTGGCGATCCTGGTCGCGGTGGGCATGCTGCGCGAGAGCGGCGCGCTGGGGATGTTCGTCGGGCTGGTCGGGCCGTGGACCACGCCCTTCGGGCTGCCCGCCGAGGCCCTGCCGATGGCGCTGCTGCGGCCACTGTCCGGGTCCGGGGCCTACGGGATCATGGCCGGGATCATGCAGGACCCCGCCACCGGGCCGGATACCCACGTCGGCATGCTGGTGTCCACCCTGCAGGGTTCCACCGAGACCACCTTCTACGTGCTCGCGGTCTATTTCGGCGCGATCGGGGTCAAACGGGTCCGCCACACCCTGGCGGCCGCGCTGAGCGCCGACGCGGTGGCGGTGGTCGCCGCGGTCGCGATCGTCGCCTGGCTCTACCTCTGACCCGCGTCGCGGGCGAACGCGCGCACCCGCTCCCGCAGCCCTGCCGGATCCACCGGCTTGGTGATGACCTCGGCGAAACCGGCCGCCAGCGCCCGCTCGCGCGTCGGGTCGGTGGCATCCGCGGTCACCGCCAGCACCGGGACGGCGGCCAGCAGATCGTCGGCCCGCAACGCGCGCAGCACCTGATAACCGTCCATGCCGGGCATCGCCAGATCCAGCAGAATCAGGTCCGGCGCCAGCCGTGCCGCCTCCTCCAGGCCCTTCAGGGGGGTCTCGGCCACCACCGTTTCCAGGTCCGGCTCCGGCCCCAGGACCTCTTCCATCAGGCGCAGGTTGGCCGGCTGATCATCGATGCACAGCACCGTGCGCGGCGTGCCGGACGCCGGCAGTTCCGATGCGCCGGTCGCGGCCGGGTGACCGGGCCCGCCCGCGGGTGCTGCCCCGGGATCGCTGTCCGCGGCCAGCGGCAGTTCGAACCAGAAGCAGGAACCCTCGCCCGGCGTACTCGTCACGCCCAGCCGACCGTCCATCATCTCCACCAGGTGCCGGGTGATGGTGAGTCCCACGCCGCTGCCCTCCACCCCGCTGGCGTCCGCCTCCAGTCGGTCGAAGGGCTGGAACAGCCGTTCCTGCTGCTCGGCAGTCAGTCCGGGGCCGGTGTCGTGCACCTCCAGCTGCAGCCCCTGTTGCCCCGGGGCGCCCAGCAGCGTCACCCGCCCGCCTTCGCGGTTGTACTTGATGGCATTGGACAAGAGATTCAGCAGGACCTGTTTCAGCCGGGTACGGTCGGCCTGCACGCGGGGGGCATCCGCGGTGGCCGCCCGCGCGCCTTCCAGGCGAACTTCGCGCTCCTGTGCCAGCGGCCGCAGCAGCGACAGGCACTCGTCCACCACGTCCGCCACGTCCACCGGTTCCGGCGTCACCTGCAGCCGCCCCGATTCGATGCGCGCGAGGTCCAGGATCTCGTTGATCAGCTCCAGCAGGTGCCGGCCGGCGCGGGCGATCTCGTCCAGCTGACTCTGCTGGCGCTCGCCCAGCGACGTGTCGCGCTGCAACAGCTGGGCAAAGCCCAGGATGGCGTTCATCGGCGTGCGCAGCTCGTGGCTCATGTTGGACAGGAAGTCGGACTTCGCCCGGCTCGCCTGCTCGGCCTCCTCGCGGGCCCGCTGCAGCTCGGTGCGCCGCTGCAGCTCCGCGGTGAAATCCCCGAAGATGTTGAAGATGTACTGCGGCTCGCCGCGGCGGTCACGCACCACGCCGATCGTACTGCTGGACATGAATACCGCGCCGTTACGGCAGCGGATCGGCAGCTGACCGGTCCAGGCCCCGCCGGCCTCGCGGATTTCGTCGATCTCGCGCGCCGACTGTTCCGCCTCCTCCGGGATCAGGTCGCGATAGGACCGGCCCGCCAGCTCGGCCTCCTCGAAGCCGGTCATCTCCAGCACCGCAGGGTTGTTGTACACCATGCGGCCTTCCCGGTCGGCGACCGAGATCGCCTGTTCGGAGGCCTCGAAGATGCGCCGGAATAGCGACAGTTCTTCCTGGGCCTGCTGCAGCTCGGTGACATCCTGAACGGTCCCGGTCAGCCGGCCGTTCTGTTCCCGGCCGCCGGTGCTTTCGCCATGAGCAATCAGATGCAGGTGCCGCAGTTCGCCGTCATCGCGCCGGATGCGCAGAAACACCTCGCCCCGCCCCTCGGTGAGCACCCCGGCATATTCGCGGTCGAGCCGCTCGCGATCTTCGGGGTGCACGAACGCACGAAAGCCCTCCATGCTTACCGGGGCGTCGCCCGGGGACAGGGCGAAGATCTCGTAGACCACGTCGGACCACCACAGCGCTCCGGTCACCGGATCGTGTTCCCAGTGCCCCACGCGCGCCAGGCGCTGGGCTTCGCGCAGTCGCGTGGTCTGTCGGGTCAGGGCCAGCTCGGACTGCTTGCGCTTGGTGATGTCCTGCGACACACCCAGCATGTGCAGCACGCCGCCACTGGCGTCGCGCTCGACGTCACCGCGCTGCAGCAGCCAGCGGACCGTGCCATCCGGCCAGACCACCCGGTGCTCCAGTTCGAGATAGGACCCGCGACGCAGGGAACTGCGGATGGCGTTTTCCACCCGCTCGCGATCCTCCGGGTGCACGGCACCGAGGAAATTCTCCACCGTGGGCTCGAGGTCTCCGTGAGAGTGGCCCAGCAGGGGCGCGATACGCTCGGACCACTGCAGTTCCTCGCGCCCCGGGGTCCATTCCCAGGTCCCCATGTTGGCGAAGCGCTGGCTGCTGCGCAGGCGATGCTCCTGGCGCTTCACCGTGGTGATGTCGGTGCGGATCGACACGTACTGATACGGCAGGCCGTCGCCGTCCAGATAGGGAACGATGGTGGTCTCGACCCAGTACAGCGAGCCGTCCCGCGCGCGGTTGCAGAGTTCGCCCTGCCAGACGCGACCCGCGGCAATGGTCTCCCAGAGCTCCTCGTAGAAAGCCGGGGCGTGCATTCCGGATTTCAGCAGGCGATGGTTGCGCCCCAGCAGATCGGATACGTTATAGCCGCTGACCCGCGCGAACCGCTCGTTGGCATAGATGATGTCGCCAGCCACGTCGGTGATGCTCACCAGCGCGTGCTCGTCGACCGCCAGGTGTTCCCGCTCGCGCTCGTACAGCGCCTGGCGATAAGCACGCGTCACCCCGTCCATCTGCCGCTGCTGGCGGGCACGCGCCACCACCGTATCCGCCAGGCGGCGCGGTTCCACCGGTTTGAGGAACACCCCGCTCGCCCCGGGGTGCAGGGCCATCAGCTCGTTCACCCGCCCGGGGTCGGCGGTCAGGACCAGCATGGGGATGGAGGAACCGTTGTCGCGGGTGCGCAGCAGGGCCGCGAACTCCTCGGCACTGCACCCCCCTTCGTCCAGATCCAGCACCAGGACCTCGACCTCGCCGCCGTGGAGGCGGACCAGCGCGGCATCGGGGTCCGGCTGGACCTCCACCGTCAGTCCGGCCTCCCGCAGGCCCGCCGCCAGGGTGTCGTCGGCGGCCTCGGGGCGGGCACTTGCCAGGAGCACCCGATACCCCGTCTCCGCGACGACCCCGCCGATCTGCACCAGCTGTTCCAGCAGGGTATCGTCCGCCAGCGGGTAATCGAGGCAGCGGGCCGCGCCCTCGCGCACGGCCTGCAGGCGCGCCCCGGGGCTCCAGGAGCGCGCCACCACCAGGGTCGGCAGAAACCCGCGCCCCGGATCCTGCAGTCGCGCGAGCACCGCGGACTCCGGGGCCACCTCGCCGACGCAGACCACCCGCGCGGTGACCCCGCCGGCGCCCGCCGCGTCCGGTTCGGCGCCGCTCAGCACGACCGCGAAACCGTGATCACGCAGCATGCCCGCCACCGCCTCGCCGACTTCCGGGTCCTCCGCGACCACCTGCACCCGGCCGCCACCCGCATCCGCCGACACCTGCGGCTGGAGCCGGGTCTCCGGCACCCCCTGTTCCTGACGCGCCCAGGCCTCCGCGGCGGCCTCCAGGCGCGCAAGGCCCAGACGCAGCAGTTCGCGATCGGCGGTATTCGGACGGGCCCGCAGCCCGGCCAGGGTGGCCTGTAGTGACTCGGCCAGGCGCAGGATCTCCTGCACCCCGTGAGTCCGGGCCACGCGGGCCAGGGCGCTGACCTCGCGATACAGCCGATCCACGCAGTCCCCGGAGCATTCACCCTGATCGAGCTCGCCCGCGGCGTCGCGCAGGCGTGCGAGGCGCGCGCTCAGAAAGGCCGGAAAAGCGGACCGCGAAGTCCCGTCGGATACGGTGTCCGAACCCCCGATACCGGCAGCCTGCTCCCCCGTCCGGGGGGCATCAGTTCGGCGGTCCACCGGGCGTTATGTCCTTGTCCTTCACGATGAAGTAGACCCCCGCCGCAGCGAGGACCATCCACAGGAACAGGGCCACCACGCCGATCCGCTCCCACAGCGGAACGAAGAAGAACAGCATCAGGGCCGCCAGCCCCAGCAGGATATTGCCGATGACGAAATTCGAGGGGCGGCCGCCGGACGGATCGGACATGACAGTCTCCTGCAGTGGCTTACTGCTTCTTGTACTGACTGAAATCGAACTGACCCGCGGTCATCTCGTCCCACAGATCGCTTTGCAGCACGGCGAGCAGCTTGAACAGCTTGCGCAGCTCCGGATCCTCCATGAAACTCTGATCGCTGCTGGCCTTCAGGGCCTCCACCAGGGTCGCGCACTGTTCACGACTGATCCCGGTGACATCCAGGCCCTCGTCTCCCATGTCCACATTCATCGAGCCACTCCGGTTCGTTCGGTCCCCCGATTGTATGCCGGTACCGTCGCCCGGCGAAAACGCCGGACTCCGGTCGTGCCATTGCCATGCGACAACGTGCCGGGGCCGCTACTCGCCCCCGCCTGTGTCATTGCGAGGAGCCGAAGGCGACGTGGCAATCGGTTGCTGCCCGCAGTGCACCGGGGCCGGGGGCCGCCATGGCGATTGCTTCGTCACTACGCTCCTCGCAATGACGGGGCCGGCTTATGCCGCCTGCTCGCGGATCTGGTCCACCCGGTTGCGTACGTACAGGTAGTACAGCACCGGGATGATCACCAGGGTCAGCACCGTGGACACGAACACCCCGAAGATCAGCGAGATCGCCAGCCCGGAGAAGATCGGGTCATCGAGGATGAACCCGGCCCCGACCATCGCCGCCAGCCCCGTCAGCACGATCGGCTTGGCCCGTACCGCACCGGCATGCACCACCGCCTCGATGGTGTCCACCCCGCGGCGCAGCTCCTCGTTGATGAAATCCACCAGCAGGATCGAGTTGCGCACGATGATCCCCGCCAGCGCGATCATCCCGATCATGGAGGTCGCCGTGAACTTGGCATCCATGAAGAACGCGTCCACGAACGCGTGCCCCGGCATCACCCCGATCACCGTCAACGGGATCGGCGCCATGATGATCAGCGGCACCATGTACGAGCGGAACTGCGCGACCACCAGCAGGTAGATCAGGATCAGTCCCACCGAGTAGGCGATGCCCATGTCGCGGAAGGTCTCGTAGGTCACCTGCCACTCGCCGTCCCACTTCAGGCTGAAGTTGTACGGGTTGTCCGGCTGGCTGATGAACCGCTGCTCCAGCGGCTCGCCATGGACCATGGGCTGGTCGCGCAGGCCGAAGAACATGTCGAACATGCCGTACAGCGGGCTGTCCACACCGCCCGCCAGATCGCCCTGCACGTAGACCACCGGCAACAGGTTCTTGTGATGGATGGAGTGTTCGCGGCTCGAATCCACCACGTTCACGACCTCGGCCAGCGGGACCAGTTCGCCGCTCTGCGAGCGGACCCGCAGCCCGAGCACCGGATCCAGGCTGCCCTTCTCCGCGCGATCGAACTCCAGACGCACCGGCACCGCATACTTGATATTGGAGCCGTACAGATAGGTTACGTCCTCGCCGGACAGGGCGGTCTCGATCGCCTCGACCACCGCCCGCTGGGGCACGCCCAGATGCGCGGCGCGCTCGCGGTCCACCTGCAGGATCTTCTTCGGCCCCGGGTGTTCCACCGAGTCATCGATGTCGGTGAGGCCCTCGGTGTTCTCGAACACCTCGCGCACCTGTTTCGCAACCTCGATCTGGCCGTCGTAGTCCGGCCCGTAGATCTCGGCGACGATCGGCGACATCACCGGCGGTCCCGGCGGCACCTCGACCACCTTCACCGCTGCGCCGTCATAGCGCCCGGCGATGGCATTGATCTCGTCGCGCACCGACAGCGCGATGTCGTGGCTGCGCCGGTCGCGCTCGGAGGCATGCGTCAGGTTCACCTGGATGTCGCCGACATGGCTCCCCTCGCGCAGGTAGTACTGCCGCACCAGGCCGTTGAAGTTGATGGGCGTGGCCGTGCCCGCGTAGGTCTGCACGTCGTGCACCTCGGGCACCGTCTTGAGGTAGTCGGCCATCTCGCCCAGCACCTGGCCGGTGCGTTCCAGACTGGTGCCCTCGGGCATGTCCAGCACCACCTGGAACTCCGACTTGTCGTCGAACGGCAGCATCTTCAGCACCACCAGCTGGTAATAGGCCAGCGACACCGAGCCGAGGATCAGCACCAGCGTGCCGATCCACAGCGCCATGCGGTTGATCTTCTTGCGCCCGCCGGTCCCGAGGAAGGGGCGCAGCAGGAAGTTGAACAGGCGCATCAGGCCATCGGAGGCCGCCTCGCCGGCCTCGTGTCCGCCGTGTCCGCCCCCGGCCTCGTGCTGTTCGGCCTGACGCCGCAGCACCTTGTAGGTCAGCCACGGAGTCACCACGTAGGCCACCGCCAGCGACAGGACCATCCCCATGGAGGCGTTGATCGGGATGGGGCTCATGTACGGCCCCATGAGCCCGGTCACGAAGGCCATGGGCAGCAGCGCCGCGATGACGGTAAAGGTCGCGAGGATGGTCGGGCCGCCCACCTCGTCCACCGCCAGCGGGATGGATTCGAGGAACTTGCGCCCGCCCTGGACCATGTGTCGGTGGATGTTCTCCACCACCACGATCGCGTCGTCCACCAGGATGCCGATGGCGAAGATCAGCGCGAACAGCGACACCCGGTTGAGGGTGAAACCCCAGGCCCAGGACGCGAACAGCGTCAGCGCGAGGGTAATGATGACCGCCACGCCGACGATGAACGCCTCGCGCCAGCCCAGCGCGATCCACACCAGGATGATCACCGACGCGGTTGCCAGCATCAGCTTCTGGATCAGCGTGGAGGCCTTGTCCTCGGCCGTCTCGCCGTAGTTGCGGGTGATCGAGACCTCGACCCCCTCGGGGATGTAGGTGCCCTGCAGCTGGTCCAGGCGCTCGATGACCTGGTCGGCGATATCGGGGGCGTTGGTGCCCGGCTGCTTGGCCACCGCGACGGTCACCGCCGGGTGACTCTGGCCAATGTGCCCGCCGCCCTCGGCCGCGGCCCCATGGGCGAAGCGTACGTGCTCGCTCGGATAGCCGGGGCCCTGTTCGACCTCGGCCACGTCTTCCAGATGCACCGGACGTCCGTCATGCATCCCCACCACCAGCCGCGCGAACGCCTCGGGCTCGGTGATGAAGTCGCCGGCCTGGATCAGGATCTCCTCGTCGTCCTGATACAGATGCCCGGCATCGCGCGAGAAATTCGACACCGCCAGGGCCTCGCGCAGGTCGTCCACCGCGAGGTTGTGCGCCGCCAGCATCTCCGGCTGGAAGCGCACGTGGACCACGTGGTCGGGCCCGCCGACGGTGTAGATGTCGCGCGTGCCGGGCACCCGCTTGAGTTCCGATTCCAGCCCGTGGGCCACGCGCAGCAGGTCGTGTCCGCCACGTTCTTCGTCCTCGGTCCACAGGGTCACGTTGACGATGGGCACGTCATCGATGCCCATCGGCCGCACCATCGGCTCGCCGACCCCCAGATTCCGCGGCATCCAGTCATCGTTGGAGAAGACCTGGTTGTACAGCCGCACCAGCGCCGCGGTGCGGTCCTCGCCTACCTCGAACTGGATGGTTATATGCGCCATGTCCGGGCGCGAGGTGGAATAGATGTCGTCCACCCCCTCGATCTCGGACAGCACCTGCTCCGCGGGGGTCGACACCAGATGGGCGACCTCCTCGGCGCTGGCCCCGGGGAACGGGATGAACACGTCCGCCATGGTGACGTTGATCTGCGGCTCTTCCTCGCGCGGAGTCACCAGGATGGCGAACAGCCCCAGCAGCAGCCCCACCAGGGCCAGCAAAGGGGTGATCTGGGTGGTCAGGAAGGCCTTCGCAATGCGCCCGGAGATCCCCATGCGCTCCGGGGCCGCGTCCGTGCCGCCGCCGCTCATCGCGTCACCTGCTGGTGTTCCTTGAGATAGATCGCGGCATGCACCGGATCCAGCGCCACGCGTTCACCCTCGCGCAGGCCACCAAGGATCTCGATCATGCCGTCGTGCTCGCGCCCGGTGCGGACCTGACGGAAGCGCACCCGGCCCTCGTCGTCGATCACGTACACCGCGATCACCTCGGAGCGATAGGCCACGGCCTCCTGCGGCACCATCAGGCGCTCGACCTCGTCCAGCACGAAGCTCGTTTTCACGAACATGCCGGGAAACAGACCGCGGTTGTTCTCGTCCTCGGGCAGGTTCACGCGCACACGAAAGGTGGCGGTCTGCGGATGTGCATAGGGGAACAGGGTCAGGCTCTCGGCAGCGATCCGTTCGCCGGAATCCAGCAGGACCTCGGCCTCGCGCCGATCCCGCACCCCGGGCATCAGACGCTGGGGCACGTCGACCTCGACCCGCAGGCGATCCAGGCTCAGCCCGGCCAGCAGCGGCGAACCCGGCGAGACCGATTCCCCGACCTCGACCATGCGCTCGGTCACGATCCCGGAGTACGGCGCGTAGACCTCGGTGTAGCCGAGCTGTTCGCGGGCCTCGTCCACCCGCCCCTCGGCCGAGCGCAGGCGCGCACGGGCGGATTCCAGCTGCGCCTCGGCGCGCTCGAACTCGGAGCGCGACACCACGTCCTGTTCGAACACCTCGCGGATGCGTTCGAACTCGGAGCGCGCCTCGCGGAAACGTGCCCGCGCATCGGCGAGGTCACCCTCGGCCTGACTCAGGCGCGCCTGCTGCTGGACGTCGCTGATGCGCAGCAGAAGTTCGTCCTCTTCGACGAAGTCATCCACGTCCACGTAGATCTCGCGGATGCGGCCCGAGGTCTGGGCCGAGATGGTGGAGCGCTGGACCGCTTCGACGCGGCCATCCAGCAGACGCTCCTGCGGCAGGGTCAGACGCTCGGCCTCGACCGTCTCGAAGGGCAGGTCATCGGCCTGAGTCGCCAGCGGCAGAGCCAGCGCAAGCAGCGCGGCCCCGATGATCGGGAGTCGTGTCATGGTGTGGTCCCTTCCGGATATTCGGCCCTCTCCTGCCACCCTTCTTGCGGGGCGATCAGCCGTCACGGGGCCGTTCTTTAATATATTAGTTTTCCCTAATTTAACGGAGCCGGCCACGGGCGGGCAAATCCCCGACCGCAACCCCGGTAACTGCCCGGAGTATAGCTTTCCCCGTCGGTTTTGCAGCAGAGCCCTGCAACCCCCTGCAGCGCGCCGCGTCTGTCCGTATCATGTCGGCACCCGCACGGGGACGTTCCCCGACCGCCGTTTCATTCCCGGGAGACCGCCATGCCACTGCTGCGTATCGAGACCAACGTTGCCCTGCCCGCCGATCCGGATGCCGTCACCGCCCGCCTGTCGACCGCGGTTGCCGAATGGCTGAACAAGCCCGAGGGCTACGTGATGATCGCCCTTGGCCACAACGCCCACATGCGTTTCGGCGGCAGCACCGATCCCCTCGCCTACTGCGAACTCAAGAGCATCGGTCTGCCCGAGGGCCTGACCCGCGAGCTGTCACGCAAGCTGTGCGACGCCGTGCAGGCCGAACTGGGCGTGGAGCCGGCGCGCGTCTACATCGAGTTCGCCGATGCCCCGCGCCATTTCTGGGGCACCAACGGCACCACGTTCTGATCCCGAACCCCGTCCGCTCAACGACCACCGACCACAAGGCCCGAGTCCCATGCGCGTCTCGCAATTCCCGCTGAACACCCTGAAGGAAACCCCGGCCGACGCCGAGATCGTCTCCCACCAGCTGATGCTGCGCGCCGGCTACATCCGCCGGCTCGCCTCCGGGCTGTACACCTGGCTGCCGCTGGGGCTGCGTGTGCTGCGCCGGGTGGAGAACATCGTGCGCGAGGAGATGGACCGCGCCGGGGCCCTGGAGGTGCTGATGCCGGCCATCCAGCCGGCCGAGCTGTGGCAGGAATCCGGGCGCTGGGACTTCTACGGGGCCGAGCTGCTGCGCATCAAGGACCGCCACGAACGCGATTTCTGCTATGGCCCGACCCACGAAGAGGTCATCACCGATCTGGTGCGCCGCGAGATCCGCAGCTACCGTCAGCTGCCGGTGAACTATTACCAGATCCAGACCAAGTTCCGCGACGAGCGCCGCCCGCGCTTCGGCGTGATGCGTGCGCGCGAATTCCTGATGAAGGACGCCTACTCCTTCCATCTGGATGCCGACTCGCTGGGGCAGACCTACCAGCAGATGCACGACGCCTACTGCCGCATCTTCCAGCGCTGCGGCCTGGATTTCCGTGCGGTGGAGGCCGACACCGGCGCGATCGGCGGCAACGCCTCGCACGAGTTCCACGTGCTGGCCGCCTCCGGCGAGGACGCGATCGCCTTCTCCCCGGGCGGCTTCGCCGCCAACGTCGAACTCGCGCCATGCCCCGGCCCCGCCGCGCCGGCCGCCCCCGCCGAGACGCTGCAGAAGGTCGCCACCCCGGACGTCCACACCATCGCCGATCTCGCGGCCTTCCTCGACGTGCCGACCGAACGCACGGTCAAGACCCTGGTGGTGGCCGCCAGCGACGCAGTCGACGCCGATCTGGTCGCCCTGGTGCTGCGCGGCGACCACGAACTCAACGACGTGAAGGCCGAGAAGCACCCCTGGATCGCCGAGCCGCTGCGCATGGCAGAAGCGAGCGAGATCCGTACCGTGTTCGGCACCGACCCCGGCTCGCTGGGCCCGGTGGACAGCCCGATCCCGGTGCTGGCCGACGACGCCGTGCTCGGCATGGCCGACATGGTGGTCGGCGCCAACGAGGACGGCCACCACCTGACCGGCGTCAACTGGGAACGGGATCTGCCGCGCCCGGAGGGTGCCGACCTGCGCAACATCACCGAGGGCGAACCCGCGCCCGACGGCTCCGGCCCCATCGAGATCCGCCGCGGCATCGAGGTCGGCCATATCTTCCAGCTCGGCGACAAGTACTCCGAGGCCCTGGGCGCCCGGGTGCTGGACGAGGACGGGCGCGAACAGATCGTCACCATGGGCTGCTACGGCATCGGCGTCTCGCGCGTGGTCGCCGCCGCGATCGAACAGAACTCCGACGAGCGCGGCATCTGCTGGCCCACCGCCATCGCCCCGTTCGACATCGCCCTGTGCCCGATCGGCGCGAAGAAGTCGCAGCGCGTGCGCGAGGCCGCCGAACAGCTGCACGACGAGCTCGAGGCCGCCGGCTTCCAGGTCCTGCTGGACGACCGCGAACAGCGCCCCGGCGTGATGTTCGCCGACATGGAGCTGATCGGCATCCCGCACCGCATCGTGATCGGCGAACGCGGCCTGGACGCCGGCGAACTCGAATACCAGGCCCGCACCGCCAGCGAGGCCGAACACCTGCCGATGGACGGGCTGGTGGCGGCCCTGCGCGAACGCACCGGGCACGGCGCGTAGGCGCCATCCGCGCCGGCGCCCGGATGCGGCTGCAGGAGCTTGCTTGCAAGCGATCGGGCTGCTGGTGCCCGTGCTTGACCGCTGCCGCCAGGCCTTGAGCTGACGCTGCGGAGTCGGCGGTTTTCGGCTGCCGCCGGGGGTGTTGCGCTCTCTCGCGAGCGCGCCGCGAGGTCCTTTCTTGCTTGCCCAAGAAAGGACCCAAAGAAGGGCACCCGGAGCTCGCCCGGGAACCTTGCTCCGGGC
>NZ_KE386770.1:41062-123117 GCF_000428605.1 Thioalkalivibrio sp. ALE19 | reverse complement strand
CGTCGCGCGCAACCCATCCACTTTGTCCTCTTTCCCTTCGTCGACGTAGACCCCCAACCCCCGGTCCAACTCCTTAGCCGCTTCACGACCTTTCTCCCTTTCGAGCCAAAGCCCGGCTTGCATAGCCGTGTTCCTCAAGTCTTCTCGGCTGCTCGCGTCGAGTTTCGGACCTTCACCTTCATCCTGGCCGCACCCTGAAATTCCCATCGCCATCGGCACGACCAGCGCCAGAGCCATGATCTTCATCTTCATCTTCATCTTCATCTTCATTGCGTTCTCCTTTGTCAGTTGCAGGGTCCAGCGTACAGATCGATCGCGCTTTGTCGATTTCTTGTCCGCCGCTTTTGCTCCAGGTGTGCGCATGCGCACCTTCAAGAAGGGCGGCTCTACCCGGCCTGTCGATTTTTTAGGCCGTCGACTTCGGGTCTGGTAAATGCGCACGCGCATCAACCAACGGAAAAACGCGATGCCCAGTAACGTCGGTAGCCCGGTGCGATTGTGCGCGCACGCACACACAAGAACTAATGGAATTCGTTGGGATGCCCCCAAATACCCGAGAAGGCCTTTGCAATTCCACTACAAAAAGAGCGGTAGTCGATGAGAGCGCCTGTCGTGCCACACAAACGACCCATACTCCAAACATAGGCGATCGTCCATGCCATGCCCCAAAAACGCCTTGTGCGCGCTCTCTGTTGGTCACTTTTTATCCATTCAAGGGCAGATCCCTTACTCCGAATACCGGATCCCTGGGTAGGGGAGGGCGGTTTAGCTCCCCCTTTCACCATCGCGTATCCCGCACCTCCAGCACCTTCCTCAGTCGATCGAGTTCCGCGCGGCTATACCGCTGTGTCGTTCGGACATCGGAATGCCCCAGCGCCTCGGCCGCGTCGCGCAAGCTGGCACCCTGATCGGCCAGTTCCGTTCCCGCCGTATGCCGGAGCGCATGCGCACTCGCTCGGGCGAGCCTTTCCGCCTCGCGTTCTTCCCCCTGTTCGGACAACTGCCGGCTCGCACCCTGAATGACTCGACGGGTGAGGTGATCGAGGGCCTGCCGGGTGAGCGGCTTCTCATCCACGCCGTTGTGCGCGCGCGCACGCGGAACGATGGGGACGGGGTCGTTGGGTGACGGCCATCGAGACAACCCCAAGTGCAACCGGAACCGCTGCATTTCATCCAGCACGCTGGATGGCAGGGGTAGCACCATTCGTTTCCCGCCTTTCACCTCCAGGGACCAGACCCAGACTTCCTCCTCGTCGATCACCGTGGGCTGGATCTCCCCAAAACGTCCGCGCAACGAACTGATCCGAATTCCCAGGGTGTAGAGCAGATGGAAGACCCAGCGGGATCTGGCTTTCTGGAACGCGTCTTCCTCGGTGCCGAAGGGGAGGCCATCGATGTACCGCTTGATGGCCTCCCAGCCTTTACGGGTCAGTGCTCGCCCGCGTTGCGCCTGGCTGGCCGCCGCCTCGGTTTCCTTCGATCGCTCGACGGTCAGGTCCACCAATGCCGCCGGGTTCGCCTGGAGGTAACCGGCCTGCGCGAGAAATCCCAGCAGATCGTTCAGCACCCGCAATCCGTATTCGGCCCGCTTGGGTGAGCGCCCCGGCTGGAACGGGCGCCAGTCCGGGTGCGCGCGCGCACGCTTGGTCGTGTCGTTCGACACCCAGACCTCGGCAGGGGAGGGCTCGACCAGGAAGACCTTGTACGCCAGTACGTCCCGGGCTGACAGGTCACTCAGGGCCTGCCCCCGCCAGGCGGCCCACAACAGCACGCGCGTCACCTCCCGGATATACGCGTCTGCCGTTGGGGTAGGGCGGTCGTCGCCTCTTGGGTCGATCCCCTTGCGGGCGAACCAGGCGATCACCGCCTCCCGATCACTGGCCGCATCCAGCATGTTGTCGCCGGGATTCCGAAACCGCCCGCGCGTGCCATCCGGCACGGCCGGCCAGCCGGCCGGGTGCCCCCACGGGATCGGGTAGGTGGCATCGCCGGTGAGTTTCACGGACCCCTCTGTGAATGTTTCACGGTCAGGCGATTCGGGGGTGCATACGTTGGTATCCGATTGATCCTTCGACACTTTCGCTCCTTCCTGGCCGACCGCAGGAATATATGTTTCACGGCCCCTGAACAGTGAGAGACGGGGTTTCGGGCCCTAGTTTGACACAATGCGTCTTAGGTCAAATAGCGGGGTCACAGGTGTACGCAATGGTATAGGCTGTACACCGTACACCGTACACTTTTACCGGGAGAATGGCGTCATGGAGCCACTCAGCTACGAAACCACCGTTGAAACCGCGATGACGCTCCTGCGGGAAGGGCGAAATCCCACCGCGACCGCGGTCGTTCGCCGTCTTGGCCGCGGATCGAAGTCCACCGCGCTGAAGCATCTCCAGCAGTGGCGCGAGGGCCTGGACCGGGAGGGATTCGTGATGCCTGCCGGCGTCCCCGAGACATTGACCGGCGCTGTGGAATCGCTCTGGAACGCGGCGCTCCAGGAAGCCAGCCAGGTCTTCGACGCGGAACGCGAGCGTCTGGAGAGCGAACTGGAAGCGAGCCGGGCCCGAGAGGAGGCCCTGCAAGGGGAACTAACCGGCCTGCGGTCGGAGTTTGAGACCCTGGAGGCGAACGTGAAGGACCGTGATGATCGGATCGAACGACTGGAAGCCGATCGGGCGGACGCACGGGCCCAGCTGCAACGGCGGGATGAAGAACTGGCCGAGGTCCGGGAAGCTGCGAAGGAACGGGAAGAAAAACTGGTCGCCGAGCACGAGGCGGATATCCAGGACCTCAAAGGGGAACATGCCGAGGCGGAGCGTCAATGGTCCGAACGGGTGTCTCAGCTGATGGACGAGGTCACCAAGTGGGAAAACCGTTACGAGGGCACCAACACGTACTGGCTGCAGGAGGTGGGCAAGGCCCGGGATGCCACCGAGAAAGCCAACGCCCGGCTGGAAGAAGAGCGCAAGAAGTTCGATCAGGAGCGGTCGATGCACAACCAGCAGATGCAGCAGCAGGCGAGCCGGATCACCAAGCTCGAGAACGAGGTCGTCCGCCTCGAGCACCAGGGCGAACGGGCCGAGCTCCTGGCCGCGGAGGTCGAGCGCCTGAAAGCCGAGATCGAACGCTTACAGGCGACCGATACCGGCGGCTGAACGTCTCAATCCGGTTTCAAGTCCGACATCGCGGCCAGGAAGTTGATGCGGTGAGGCGTGAACCGGTAGATCCAGACCATCGGATTCACCTGCCAGCCATAATCCGGCGAATACCCCCACTCCCGGGCGAACACGTCTCGCGCTGAACGGACCACGTTGCCCCTGGCGTCGGTTTCCGGCTCCAGGCCGGCCGCGCGAGCACCGCGTTCATCAACGGCACAGAGCGGTTCCGCGCCCACCTCTTCGATTTCCAGTGTCCAGCGGCTACACTCTGGCGGCATCATCGAGGCAGGGTTCCATCCTGTCTTCTGCACCTCGCAGTCGGCGCAATATTCGACGGTCTCCGGCCGGGTCGCATCGCCCAACCACGGTTCCTGAATCCAGATGAGGTCGCCCGGAGCGCCGTAGGGGGAGGGCAGAAACTCGTCGTCCATCCGGGCGCCAAACACATCGTCTTCACGCATCACGATCCGGCATTGCCCCAGTGCCTGGGATGCCGTGATGACGGCGCTCTTGACGACTTTCCCGGGCCGCATGAGCAGACGCCGTTCTTCGGTTTTTTGGCCTCGCTGGAGGGCGCTCACCATCTCCGGCCTCATCTGCATAGGCCGGACCGTCCGGGTATCCATCCGGCTGGTGTACGCGGGGGTCGGTTTTTCTACGGCTGCGGACATGATGGAGGCCTCCGTGCCAACGTGATCCCCACAGTTTATCCATCTTCCCGGATTTTGGTAATCCCCCGGTTTGGTTTTTGGTGTCTTCCACCCGGCGCGCTCGTCGCGCCGTTAAGACCTCACGTTAAGACCTACGTTAAGGGGCCCGCGGAAACCGCGTCATGAAGCCGTCTGCGAGGGGTCCGCGTTCACCGAATGCCGAAGCGTTGTTCAGCGAATGCCGAAGCCTCTGTTCACCGAATGCCGAAGTGTGTTCACCGAATGCCGAAGGCTCTGAACCCGGGTGTTCCCAAATGCCGAAGCCCCATGCCCCGGGTGTTCCCAAATGCCGAAGCCCCATGCCCGGGTGTTCCCAAATGCCGAAGTCCTCGCACCCCCCCGAAGCGTTCCTAAATGCCGAAGCCCTCATACCCTGGCGTGTTCCCAAATGCCGAAGCTTCGGGCCTGACCGTTCCCAAATGCCGAAGCCGATGTACGGCCGTGACGACCCCTGACCCCTCGAATCCGGCGTTGCTGGATGCCGATAACCAACCATCAGGTGTTCCCAAATGCCGAAGATCCGGGCCTGACCGTTCCCAAATGCCGAAGCCTACATGGCCGCAGCGTTCCAGAATGCCGAAGATAAGTCACTGATCTTACGAGGTATAATTCCGGGTTTGCATGTCCGTCCGGTCGCTATTAAATTGGATACCGCTCAGATTTACTCCAGTCTAGGACAGACGCGAGGCAATACGGATGGCCGACCTGCTTGACCCTGATCGTCACCCCAACGGTGATCTTTTCGTGCTCGAAGACCTACCCTGCGTTGTGCCCAAGAGCGATATGCCCTCTATGCCGCATCCGTATTTTGCTCTGCGGGTCGGTGACCAGAATGTCCGCCACTATGAAAACAATGGCGTCGAGATAACGGTCGAGCCGTCGATCCACGGGCTTGCCACCATCAACGACAAGGACATCTGGTTGTTCGCGATCTCCCACTTGGTGAGGGCGCTCGAACGGAACGACCCTGAAGCTTCTTCGTACATCCGCTTTTCAGCGTCGGATTTCCTGCGCTTCTGTAATCGGGCCACAGGCGGCCACAATTACAAAAAACTGAGAGCCGGCCTCAATCGGCTTATGGGCACCCGCATCCTAACCAACCAGGAAACCGGAGGTAAGCGCACAACCAACAACTTCGGTCTTTTGGTGGACGGCACCACCGTGGAAGGAGATGTAGTGGGGCGAGGTCGTGAAATGATGATCGAAGTCCAGTTGCCACCCTGGCTCTGCCGTTCGGTGGAGCAGTTCGATGTTCTGACGATCAACGAGAACTACTTCCGACTGCGTCGCCCCATCGATCGCCGCCTGTATGAGATCGCTCGAAAGCACTGCGGCAGCCAGAAGGAATGGTTCGTCGGACTCGATACGCTGTCGATCAAGATCGGCGCTGGATATGAGATTCGTCGTCTTCGTTACGAGCTACAGAAAGCGGTCGATGCCGACATCATTCCCGATTACCGCATTTTTCTTGACCGGAAAACGGACACCGTTCGGTTCGAAAATCGCAACTATCGCACTCCCACGCAAAAGAAAGGGGGTGCCGGTGAGTCGAAGGGCCATAACGGCCGAATTCTCGGGTTCGATCGTGCTTATCTCGAAGCTCAAGCCCATCCTGGTGAGCCGGATCTGAAGACGGTCGCGGAACGTCTGAAGAGATCCCGCTCGCTCACCCGCAAAACCTCTCCTGACGAACCTGGCGCCTCAACAGAACCGGCTTCTGATTCTGAAAACCAACCGATTTCTGAATCCCGGCGGGATGAGCTGAAGCAGCTCCGGCAGCAACTAACTTCAAGCTAAGGTCGCTGCGCCGACGATGAGGACACGAGTCGTGCGGGGGGCAATCGATCCTTTAGCGCGATTCGCCTTCCTCAACTTCCATCCCCACCACGGCGCGGCCTTGTTCGCTCCGGCTATTCCACAGTCCGAAATCCGCGCCGGCCTGCAACCATGGCGAATAGTGGTGGTGGGGGTGATGGGCTGCCTTATCGGCCCCCTCCCTTTCGATCGATCAAGGCCCTCCCGGTCGCTGGATCGTTCACGCACCGGCCCAGGATCAGATCGGCGACCTCGGGTTTGTGGATTCCTGCGATTGATGATCCGTCCTTGTCTTCTCCTGCCTGCCGGATGAGATTGGGACAAAGCGTTGGGTCCTGGGCAACATAGATCCCTCGCTTCCCGGACTGCTCGCAGTTTTCGGCCAGTGCATTGATCGTGACGGCCTGGTGTCGCCCCCGCATGCGATCCGGGACATTCTCCTCGATCTGGATCAGAAACCTCGAGCCCATCATTTCCACTTCGGCGTGCGGTTTCCGGATGGCGTCAAACCTGGGAAGTCGGTGGACCGAGAATCCATAGCCCAGGAGGACCTCGATTACAAAATCCGGAAAAATCGAGTCGGGCACCTCGTGTATTCGCCGGATGACTTCTTCCGGGTCGCTTTCCTCACGTACCCTCGCCAGTGCTTTTCGGCTTTCCCGGATCGCTCGAAATCGTACGGGGCGCCATGCTTCGAGTGCCCCTCCCATTTTTCGCGCTATATTCCCTCCGCCAGTGCTATTCAGCATCTGCAATTCCCTTTGCCAATTTCGGTCTCGTTCGATGCTAAAGCAAGACGATCCAGCAGCGGAAAGCTACCTTTCCTGTTGTGCTTTTTCGAGAATGGAACAACTCGCATCCTGGATGCCAGCGCCTCCCGGAAAGAAATTGCGTCTTCGAGTTTTTCCGGTAGCTTGGATCGTGCCATGAACTATTACACGCAAAAACACGGAGGATCGATTCATCAGGCCCGGCCGGTCGTAGTGACCTCGAGCCATGCTTCGGACCTTCCGAATCATCGTCGATCGACGACCGGAGGTACGGTATGAGTTATCGTCACATCTATCGCCGAGACGACAGTGATCCCGGGTACCAGGTCTGGATTGCCCGCAAAGGGAAGACCGTGTTTTCCCGCTGGATCTCCGACGAACAATCCGGCGGCCAGGAAAAGGCCTTGAAAAACGCCATCAAGGTACGAGATGAAGCCTACCGGTCGCTTGGGATTGATCCCGAGCGGGGGCAGCGCCCGGCGCCTTTGTCGGCCGCGAAGCGTTCGCGTTCGGAGCGCACTTCCGCGCCCGGGCCGATCAGCATTCATCTCAGCCTGTACAAACGCTTCCTGAAACGTCAGAGCCGGGAAGTGCTTCGCCCGGTTTTCGAGGTGCGCTACCGTGAGCCGAACGGCAAACGCGCCAAGAAGGCCTTCTCGATCAGCGCCGGTCAGTATGCCGAGGCCTTCCGCAAGGCGGCCTGCATCCGCAAGCCGGAGAAGGCGGCGTCTCCGGCGGAGGACGACACCGCGCTGAACGGTATCCCCCGCCGTCAGGATGTCGAGTCCTATCTGAAGGAGCGTATCGGGGAAGAAGAGTTCGAGAAACTGGATCCGCCCCTGGATGAGTGGGGCATCCCCTCTTGAGAGCGCGCCCGCTACTGGCGGTGGCAGATCAGGCTTCTTTCGAATTACGAGTTTTTAGCTTTTCTATCCAGGTCATCAGGCTGGAAACCGTGGGCTTCGCTAACGTTTCGCAATCACCCAATGCAGCCCCGGAACATCCGGAACGCGTCCACTTTCCTGCCATATCAATCCCGCTTCCTTGAGCACACGATGCAGCGTCTTCTCCGTTAACCGATGGAGCAGGGCCGGGGACTGCGGTGCCGTCGGAACACTTGAACCTGGTTCGACCATGGGCACCGTCAGCAACAGCTTCGCTCCCGGCGGCAGAAGGCCGGCGGCCCGGTGCAGATAGAGTTCCGGAAACGGCGTGCAGGCCAGTACGCCCGGCAGGGAAAGCACGGATAGATCGGCGTCGATCCGTGTATGCAGAAATCGCTGCGCGGTGACTTTCAGCCCCGCCGGATTTTCTACCAGATGTTCCGGGGCTTCCATGACCGCCACGGTATAATCGGCCTCGGCCGCTGCAAGGGCCATTTCCAGGCCTTGAGGACGCACCTCCAGCCAGATACCCGGACGTTGCTGGCTGCGCATCTCGCGCCGCCCCCTGGGCTCACCACCACGCAACATCCTGATCCATCGTTCCGACTGCTCCGGGCCCGGCTGCACAGGCAATGCCGCACCCGCCCAGGGATGACCCGGCGCCCAGTAGTGTGGCGTGTACGTATGGCCGCATCCAGTACATCGGCACCACACACCGTTCTCCAGGGGCTGGCCGTCGTTGGTGGTGACTGTTTCAGTCCAAGCCACCGTTCCCAGGTACTCTTGCCCAGGATGATTACAGACGGGGCAACCCGCGTGTGCCCACTGCTGGTTCGGGTCGTATTCGCTTGTTGGTACGGGCTCCGGTGAGGTCTCGACGTTGACGTCTGCGCGCGGTGCAGCCTCGGCGAAAGGAACCGTTCTCGCCGGCAGCGGGGTCACCTCCAGAGTCCTTGGCGGCTCACCGTTGGCCGCACGCCTCACCATTTCCCGAAAGGCGCTCTCCAAGTGTCGGGTGTAGCGTACCGTGTCAAAGAGCGGGGCCTGGAAGCGATGATTCTTTACCCGTTCGCGCAGCTCCTTTAGTGCTTTCGGATCCTTCGCCAGCGCCACCGCTCGCGCATGCAGCGCCTCCTCATCGGCCAACACCAGCTCCGGGAGGTTGCAAGCACGTAGCAGGCTCCCCGAAACCCGTGACGCAAAATGACCGCCTCGGGTTGTCAGTACCGGCACCCCCATCCACAGCGCATCGGCCGTCGTGGTATGGCCGTTGTAGATCCGTGAATCCAGGGCGATATCCGCATTCGCCAAACGGGCCAGATGGAGCGGGCCCGGTCGCCTGGGCGCAAACATTAGACGGTCCGGGTTCACCCCGGCCGACTGCGCATGGTTTCGCAGGTTCTCCCGCGCTTCTGGATTCAATTCCAGCAGCCAGAGCACGCTGTCGGGCACATCGCGAAGGATCGCCATAAAGGTTGCCCACCGCACCGGCTCGATCTTGTAAGCTTGGTTGAAACAGCAGAATACGACCCCTTGCTCCGGCAGTCGTTCTTCCTTGCGGGTCGGTGTACGGGCGGCCACCGGTCGGCGATGATCGTTCGCCTGATAGTTCTCGGGCAGGCGACACACCGCCTCGCTGAAATCAGATTCCGATCCTTGAGGGGTCACAACCGGATCCCCGATGATGTAGTCGTAGGCTTCGCTTCCCATGGACCCCGGAAAGGAAAGCCAATTCACCTGTACCGGCGCGGGCCGATAAGCGAGAATCCGGACGCGGTTGTTTTCAGTAAATCCTGCGCAGTGGACCAGTACGTCCAGATGGTCATCCCGAATGCGTTCAGCGGCTTCAGCGTCGTTCAATGACCTCAGATCCACAAAGTTGTTCGGCACGGCCTTTTTCAACCGTTCACGAAGTTCGGAACCATCCTCTGGGGAGTGGCAATAGATGATGCCTTCTACTGCGTCCGGATCGTGTTGTTCCAACACCCCGATCGCCAGTGTCAGGGTTGGGTGATCGAACCAATTACTGGAGAGGTATCCCACTCGAAGTGGACGATCCTCCTGCGAAGACGGGAGGACAGGCTGGCTCTGGGGATGGATGTCGCCTGCGACCTGTTTCCAGCTCACCTCCGCGATCCGTCGATTCCAGAGGTCGTTTATGTACCAGGCCAGCGATCGAAACGGGTTTTCCTGAGCCCTCGAGAACTCACCCCGGTTGTAGGCGCTGCGCAACACCGCCTGTGATTGCGATGCGCTTCGCCATTCCGCGATCTCCATCGAGGCACCAACCCTTCTCGCGTGCAGACGCAAATCGTTGGCGTCTTTCGCGACCGCTTTTTCGAATGCTTCCCAAGCCCTTCTTCGATCATTCACGCCGATGAACACCGATCCGGCGACGGCCATCGCCTTGGCGGATCCATCGGATCGATCCAGCAAAGAGCGAGCGAAGGGTAGGGCCCACTGGAAACGTTGCTCCCTTAGCGCGTCACTACAAATCCCCATGAGGCCTTCGGCATGGTCGGGCATCAACCAAAGCCCCCGACCACCGGCCGCTCGCGCTAACGCCCAATGTCCTCTTTCCCGGAAATGCCTCGCCTTATCCAGCCAGGCGCTCGCAGCCACAGCCGTTCGCCCCTGTTTCAGAGCCCGTCGTTCGGCTTTGGCCTCTGCATGGCGCCCCAATCCATAAAGGACTTCGATCCGCGCCAGGTACCAGTCGAGACGACTACGGACTGACTCGGTGGCTTCATCCAGCACATTCAGCGCGTTTTCCGGATCGCCATCCTTGAGATACGCCAAGGCCATCTGGACAGGATCATGATCCGATTCCATCATTCTCCTTCAATTCGTGTTGTTCAGGCGGCCGAAGGCCGCCTTTTCGAGGTGAAGCTTGGCGAGGGTCAGAACCCGGTATTCTCCCGGAACTGACGCCAGACGTCGTCAAGCTCCGTTGCATCCATCTTGAAGTCGATGGTATCGCCCGTGTGCTCTTCCAGGCGGAAAAGCGTTTCCGGCCCCTGCTGCATCTCCTCGATCACCTCCATGGCCGTTTCCCGGTTCAGGGTGACCAGCACGGATCCCCGAGTCGCCTGTACGGTCTCGCTTTCCTCAGCAAGATCCCATACCTCGCCATCCTCCACCCGCATCAGCATGGAGGGGTGGAACAGCGTTTCGGTATCACCGACGGCGATGGTCAGTGATTCATTGTCGGTGTCGGGTGTGATGAACGCGTAGGCGCTACGCTGGGTCTGGTCGATCGAGCAGGTACCTTCGTCGGTGAACCGGTCGATCTCACAGTTCAGCTCCCAGCCCGAGGATCCCCACTGAGCCTGAGCGCCCCCGGTGGTCATCATGGCCGCCAGCATTGCGGCCGTCATCATGGACTTCTTTCGGTTCATTGCGTTTTTCTCCGAAATGGATGGACTTTCCATCCTCCGGATTTCTTCTTTCTTCGCAATTTCTTCTGGCGGACGGCGCGCATAAAAAAACCCCGGAGACGCTTTCGCGTTCTCCGGGGTGTTGGTTGACTTCAATTAGGCCGTATCCCTCGTCTCGAGGTGGTTGCGGGCCTGGCAAACCTGGTTGCGGGCTTTTGTGTGAAGATGGCTATCACCGGCACACAGCACGTCCAGAAGACGATCCTTCTCCCGGATGTAAACCCGGGCAAAATCCGGATCATGCTCCAGGATGGAGCGGCTATTATCGATCAGATCCGCCAGCTTGACGGTCTGCGCCGCAGCCGGCGCCCGGGCGAGGTGAGCCCGATCGATGGCTTTACGGGTTTCCCGGTTCCCGTCTTCGGGCCGGCTCACATCCGTCAGCCAGTACACGAGCTCCTCGACCTCGCTGCCGAATTCGGCCCGAATGTCCGAGAGCTCGACACGGGTGTCTTCCACCGTGTCGTGCAGCCATGCGGCCGCCAGCATTTGCGGCGTGTGCGGGACACCCCGCACGATACCGGCGACCGCGGCCGGATGAACGATGTATGGCTCATCCGTGTACTTCCGGAGTTGCCCGACTTCGATATGGGCCAAGGCCGCGAAGGAACGGGCCCTTTCTTCCAGATTGGTAACCATGGGGTATTACCTCCGTTCAATAGAGCCCCGGGCATCCAATGCAGACACACCAGGGGGAGTGAGGGGGACTTCTGATCGATCCATTCGGCGAGCCCGAGGGCTCGGTTCTCCTGGCGGACCAACACCAGAATCCATGCGACGACCAGCAGAGCAATCTCCGCCAGCGCGCCGAAGGGAAGCAGGATCATTCGTGCTCGTTGCATCGGAAATCTCCAGAAAGAACCCGGTACGCCTCGCGTACCGGGTGTGACTTCGATCGTTCGCCGTCGTCAGATCAGAACGGAACCGTTTCCTCTTCCTCAGTGATCCCGTCGTGGTCACCGTCCCGCCTGACATAATATTGCACCTCGGAATCCGCTTCGATATCCGGCACAAATGTCAGCTGAGAAGTGAACTCGGGGTCGGTCATGATCCGTTCCGCTTCCTGCGCGTCCGATGCATTTACATAGACGGTAGCGGATTCCCGAACCACTCGTGATACCACCGCCGTGAATTGACGGGAATCGCGGCCATAGGGTGCGCCCCTGGGTTCTTGCGGTGGGAGTTTTTCGACATCCGGGATATTATTCACACAACCCCGAATATCGATATCTCCGCCGAGCTCCATGAATTGACGGCTCTCCGTTGAGCCGACATGGCGAAATCCATCGGGCTCGACCACGATGGTTCCAAATTCCATGTACGGCGGAGGGACCGACTCTTCAGGCCCGCGCTCCATCACGACATACTGGAATGTTATCTGATGGTGGGCGTACGGGTTCTTATGCTTGGCTCGCGCCAGCGCCGACTGAATGATTTCTTTCCAGTCGTCACCGATCATCACGGTGACCCGGCTTAGTCTACCCGCTTCGACGTCAATGATCTGGGACGCCAGTTCCTGTTCCAGCTTTTCAACCCACTCGGGCCGTGATCCGGCCTCGGGCCAGGCGGACTGGATCCGTTGCCTGATTTGGTTGGCTTGTTTCGAATCCATGTCCCACATCCGAGGCGCCCAATCTTCCCAGCTTTCTTCCCAGCTGTAACCACACTTCTCCTGCCACAGTCTTAACATCGAACACGAAGAATCGATTTTCCACCCCATCTTTTTCAGGAAAACCTGCTCGATGGAGGGTTCCAACAGATCCGGCGAAATGACTTCCATCGACTTAATGATTTCATACACATACAACATAGGATTTCTCCTTATTGAACAAGAGGCAGGGCCCGTCCATTGACGGACGTGCTCCTACCCCGCGTTGGTTGCGATAGCGACTCAGAACGAAGCGTCCACCGAAGGATTTATCCCGAGATCCCGAAGGACATCCGGAATGGACAGATCCTCGGACTCGAAGAACTGGTCGGAACCTTTCAGGCAAGCCCGAAAGCAGACCAGATTTCCTCGGATGACGCAGAGAGGCATCTCGATGTCATCCGAGGTATGCCACTCCGGAGAGAACTCGAAGAAGTTGGCTTCGTTCAGGTCCAGCGACCGAGCCATTTCCGAGACTTCTCGAATCCGTTTTGCCAGGCGCTCGTCGATGTTGACGGTGACCTGGCTGGGGATACTGGCTTCGTCCTGGCCCATGGCCGTCACTTCAAGCTCGTAGTTCATGGTGGGTACTCCTCTTTTGCAGTGAAAAGGGGCACGCACCGCCCCATCGGGGCGTGTACGTACCCCCGATGGGTGAAGATGATTGAAGCGGTGAGGCTAATTCGCCTGCGCTTCTGCGCTGTGCGTCTCCTGCGGAGCCACAGTACTCATGACACCTCCGCCGGCCATGAAATGCAGGACGTCGGTGTCTTCGATGCCGCGCGAACCGTTCCGAGTCACCACAGTCATCGAGCACCGGCACTGTTCCAGCACCGGGAAACCCCAACTGTAGGTGATCTTGACGGTCTTCAGCGGCAGTGCATCCAGGCGGTCTTCGCCGCAGTTCTGCACCTTGCTCATGGCCGTCTGGAAGATTTCCTCGGATGACGGGAAAAAGACGCTGGTGAGCTTGCGGTCGTTTTCCCGCATGAAGCGGATTGCCTCATCCAGCTTGATTTCCAGCTCCTCGACCCACACGGGGTAGAAGCCTTCATCATGCGGATAGAACTCCCAGAGCGCCTCCAGAAGCCCTTTAGCATCGGTCATGTCGAGCACCACGTCGGTCATCTCGTGACCTTCGCGGTACAGCCAGACCTGATCCCGCTCTGTCTTGATCCGCCATCCGATCCTTTCCAGGATCGTCCGATCCACGACCGGGTTCAGGAGTCGCATCGGAATGCTGCGCTCAGCCGTGGTGATCATGTGGATCGTGGTCATGTTGCCTCCTTCTTTTTAGCGAAGGGGCACGCACCGCCCCATCGGGGCGTGTACGCACCCCGATGGGTGATGGTGGGCGAGGGCCGGGTTAGAAAGTAAGGCCTTTGCTGATAAAGGCCTCGGCCATCTTCTCGCAGGAGGGGGCTTTTATCCCTTCCGACGTGAGTACGGTCATCGTGCTTCCGCAACGATGGGCAATGGGCTTATTGTTGCGATAGACCATCGTTACCGTCTCGAGGGGGATGCATTCCACATTCCTCCTGTTTGCCTGACCCTGCTGGAGTGCCGTCGTGAGGATTCGAATCCCGTCCACCACGCCCACCAGCAGAACATCCACCGTTTTCGCTCCGGTTTGCTCCATATACTGGTTTGCATCGACGAGCTGGTCGTAGACGTGCTCAACCCACAAGGGGCAACCGGTGGTGCTGTTCACGTAAACATCGTGAACGCTATCGGAGAGCTGCCGAGCCTCTTCGCGCCCGAATGTGATGCTGATGGTCTCTTCGCCCTCCAGAAACAGGAAGAGGTTGTTATTCCCACGGGGTTCGATTCTCCACCCGAGTTTTTCCAGGATTCTCTGGTCAACGTTCGGTTCGAGAATTTCCTCGGGGACTGGCTTCGTGGTTCTGGTGATCTTGTAGATCGTTTCCATTATGTTGCCTCCTTCTTTTTAGCGAAGGGGCACGCACGGCCCCATCGGGGCGTGTACGTACCCCCGATGGGTGATGGTGGGCGATTGAGTCAGAAGGGAACAAACCCCGAGACGTCTTCAATCGCATCCGGATCCCCGAGGTAGTATTCACGCACGTGGTTTCCTTCATCCACCTCGAAAACGGCCTTCGAGGCATGACCGTGATCGGTCATGATCGTGGCCGCTTCTTCCTCGTCTTCCGCGAAGACACGCACGACCGCGGACTCGGTCGTGTCACGGGTTACGATCGCCTCGTAGGTGCGATCGCCCGGTTTCGGGCCGTTGAGAATCTGGGGCTTGCGCTCCGTTTTCTCCTGCTCCGGCATCGACGTCAGCTTGCCGCTGGGGTCGATTTCTCCGCCACGCTCCATAAACGCGAGGATGTGATCCACGCCGATCGTTTGGATTCCGGCTGGCGTGATGCGGACGACGTATCCGCCGAATTCGAACGGTCTCGCCTTATTGGCCCAGTAGGCCGCCTGAAAGGCAATCGACTCGATTCGATTCTCTCCGGAATTCTCCGGCTTCTGAACGGCACCATGGATGATCTCCGCCCAATCGGGCAGGCTCATGCCTCCGGCGTATTCCCCCGTGGCTTCCATATCCTCCAGGATCGTTTCGAGGCTATTCTCCATATCCTCGACCCAGGAGGGGTAAAAGCCGTTTCGGGGGTAGCTCTCCCGAATTGTGCTCTGGATTGTCCGAGCTTCATGGAGATCGAATTGCCACTCTTGTTTCTGTGGCCCCTCCATGAAGAGATACATCTTCTCGGCGCACTCCTTCGACCAGTTGAACCCCATTTCCTGGAGTACCATCCTGTCGAAGGTGTTCAGGAGGCTCTGCGGGATCTCGCAAGTTGCCGTAATCGTCGTGTCCTGATGCATAACGTTCTCCTTCATCTGAATGAAGGGCACGCACCGCCCCATCGGGGCGTTGGCGTACCCCGATGGGTGTTCGGTCCATGGGCATGGACCGGTTCGGCCATCGCGTGATGCGAAGGCGGGATGATCCACCGAAGGGTGGATGCAGTGGACTCGCGTTTCGGAGCCCTCCAGGCTGCTTGCCTGACGCCGCTTACCCTCGGCAGGGGGATCGAATCATCCCCAATTTGCCACGGACGATCATCAGAATCAAAAATTGCGCATCGGCATTCGCTTCGGTAGAACGGACCCTGGAATCGCACATCCGCGGTTCTCGACAAACTGAACAGGAAGCGGCCCAAAGCCGTAAGGAGCATGAAAATGATGTTTCGCGAATCGATTGCAATCGGACTGGCCCACCCCGGATCCACCCCTCGGGGCTGGACGTTCTGGGAAAGCGTGGCCGTCACTGAAGAGATGACCTCTCGCGCTGAATTCGTCAGCGGCGTTACCTCACTGCCCGGGCGTGTAGCGATCGTCCGCGGGGCCCCCGGAGCGCCGGACGCCCCCGGACTGCTCGCCCGAGTGCCGGCGGATCTGGAATCACTGGATCCCGTCGGCTGTGAGCTCGATGAGATTCTGCAGCCGGCCCTGTGCGCACCGCTCGGGATGAAGGCCGAGCAGTATCGGTGGCGGGTTGACCAAATGACGAAGGCCGAGATCCCCTCGGAAGGGCGCATCCGGTTCGATCCGGATCAAAACGGATGGGTTGCGGAAGTGGCCGTGGGCCGCCAGGTCCACACCATTCCCGGTGGCGCCACCTCGGCTTCCGAAGAAGCGTTCGAGCGGCTGATCGGAAAGCTGCCGGCGCATCTGGGGGCCTTCATTGCGGAGATGGAAAAGCAGGCGGACCTGACGCTGGCCGCCGCCGGCATGGATCCGATGCCGTTCCCGATTCGAGCCATGGTCTACGTCGAAGGGGCGTCTGGCGCGAAGGAGGAGCAGCGGATGGTCGACGCGACGGTGGATGTTCGTTCCCTGTGTTCCCGTGTTCTGCTGGGACCCGAGGCCTGTTTCTCACTGCTGCCGGCTTTCCCCGACCTTCAGGCGCCAGGCTGCGAATCGAACCTCGTCTGGTCATCCTCCGATCGGGTGGTTTGCGAACAGCCGATGCGGGATGAGCGTTGCGATACCACCTGGACCGTTCACCGAAGCGGAGACCGGATTTCGCTGGCGCGAAACTGCCAGGAGCCGTTCGGTATGGCCGCCGCCATGCGGTCCCTGAGTGACCGGTTCGTGGGACTGGAGGCGCCCTCCGTGGTACTCGAGCAGCACGCCCGGCGCAAAGCCAGCAATCAGCGCGAACGGCAGAAGGCTATCGAAGAGGTGCTCAATGCTTTTCGGGCCTACCCGGCGCTGCAGTCCTGCGTGAACGAGGAGATCCAGCGCATGCGTCGCGGCGCGGAATTTCGCCTGCGAAACGGTCAACGGATTCGGTTCTATGGGCCGGTCCGGAAGGATCGCAACACCGGTCTTCCATCGGCGCAGGTGGATGTCCTCGACGAAGGTCGGCCGCGGCGGATCTGGGTGACCCCGGAGGATCTCGATGTCTGACCGGTGGATGCCTCGGGAAAATCGACAGATCTTCGGCGGCCGGTAAAATTGAAATCGAACCAACGGAAACCGGCCCGAAGCCGGGAAGGAGCACTCCAATGCCGAAGAGCACTGTGATTTACAGCAAGATTGGTGAACACCGCGGTCGCAAGCGTCTCTGGCTGGAAGGTCAGCGGCTGGCGCGTCTGGGAATCACCCCGAGGCTGAAGTACAGCCTCACCGAAATCGAAGGCGGTTCGAAAGGCATTCGTCTTTCGTTTACCGACGAGGGTGACCGGAAGGTCTCCCGTCGCAAGCGCGGAGAGCGGGAGCTGCCGGTCATCGACATCGCCAACGACGATATCTCGCGTGTTCTGGGCGACTCTGAACGGGTCCGTGTGGTGGTCCGGGAAGGGCGCATCGACGTCACTCTGCATCACCACGAAGCAGCCACCCGGCATCGTCTTCGCACGCTGGGTGAGCGGATCGAGAAGGGGCTTCCGATCCGCATGGGTTCGCTGGCCCATGGCGGTGGCGTACTGGATCACGCGCTGCATCAGGGGCTGGAACGTGCAGGGGTACCGACCCATCTGGCGTTCGCCAACGAGTTCGATGGTCAGTATCTCGATGCATCCCTGATGAACAACCCGATCTGGTCCCCGGACAGCATCGCCATCGAGGGCCCGATGCAGGACATCGAATGGTCGAAGCTGCCGGAGGTCGACATGCTGGTCGCGGGCCTTCCCTGCACCGGGGCCTCGAAATCCGGACGCTCCAAGAACAACCTGAAGGCGGCCGAGGAGCACGAAACCGCCGGGGCCCTGTTCGTGGCGTTCCTCACGGCCATCCAGACGCTGAAGCCGTCTTTGGTCGTGCTGGAGAACGTTCCCGAATACGGGAGCACCGTCAGCATGACGGTCATCCGGTCCGTGCTCTCCAGCCTCGATTACGAACTCCATGAGACGGTGCTGGATGGCTGGGAAATGGGGTCGCTCGAAAAGCGCAAGCGGTTCTGCATGGTTGCCACCAACGGCAACGTGCCGCTCGATTTCGGGGAACTGCGCCCGATCCGTCAGCGGGAACCGCAGGTGGCGGACATCCTCGATCCGATCGCGCCGGATGACCCCCGGTGGAAGGCGTACACGTATCTCGATGACAAGGAGAAGCGGGACAAGGCCGCCGGCAAGGGCTTTCGGACGCAGGTGCAGGACGGGTCGCTCGATGGATACGGCACAATCGGCAGGGGCTATTCGAAAGTACGCAGTACTGAAATTCGGATCCAGCATCCTGCGGACGAAAGCCTGACCCGTCTGCTCACGCCGGCCGAACACGCACGAGGGAAAACGATCCCGGAATACCTCGTGGACGGACTGAGCGAGACCCGGGCGCACGAAATCCTCGGCCAATCGGTGATCCACTGTGCCTTCGAGGCCGTCGGTCAGCTGCTGGGGCAATCCCTTCTGTCGATGGCTCCCGAATCCACCTCGGCGCCGGTGGTGGCCGCCGCCTGATCCGGATCGGGCAGGGCGGGGCGATGCCCCCGTCCTGCCCATCCCTTCTTGAATGCATCAACAGGAGACGGAGGCTGGCATGAGTTACCGCATCTGCGAACTGAAAGCGGGTGAATCGTCCGTAATGTGGAGCCATGATTGCGATGGGTGGGACGAGGCCGTGGAGATCGCTCAGGACCGGGCCAACGAAATCACTCCGCCGGACCCGGGCAATCGTGAACTGTTCCCGGACGGTCGCCCATACTGGTGTGATGCCGATGCGTGGCACATGCACCCGGAGGTCCCCGATTTCGAGCGTGGCGACTGCGATACCACGGACGCTTGGGACCCCGAGCGCGGCACGGTCCACGTCGTGACGGTTGAATAGGTCAATCTTTCCGGAGAGCGTGGTATGGGCGGGTATCTTGTCCTGTTGACGGTTGCGGTCTTGATGGCCTGCGGCGCCGGTATTGCTCTGTACACTGCCCGCCGGGCGATTCGGAAGAAGCCGTAATGCAGTGCATTGGCTCGTTCGAGTCTGCTACACGTCTGCCCCAGACGTCCCAAGGACGTCTGGGGCAGACGTGTAACACGAAAGTTCTTTTTCTGACAGAGGCCCCCTTACTTCCCCGGTATTGCCGCGACTTCTTTGACGAAGTCGAACATTCGACCGACAAACCGATCTTCGTGGGCTTGGTGAACCACCGCATCCCGGAGACTTTTATGACATCCGGATTGGTATCCCTTGCGCCCTATACGGAACGCATGAGGCATCACGACGGAATCCTTGATCAGATCCGCGACGTCGAATACCAAGCCGCCACGCCGCGTCTTGCCGTGAAGAATCGGCATCGAGAACGGGATGCCGAGGGTATGCAGAACAACCGAGGCATACCCGTATGCGAGATAGTTCCCGTGATCGAGGAGCCCGTTGATGGTTTCGACCGCATCGTTCTTTCCTCTCCCTTCGTTTCCGGCAACCCTGCGAAAACCATCCACCTCGTAGCATTTCGCGAGGTGGGCATAAATCTGCTTTGCCCACTCCGCCTCAGCCGACAATAGATCGGTCGTCGAACACGCATCTTCGACGGCATCTTCGAATGTGTCGAGCAGGCGATCCCCGGGCGTAATCGAAACCCCTTCCCTGGATAGTTCGCGGTATGTGCGTTCACACCATTCCGCGCGCTTCGTAAGAAGCTGTCGGCCTGCTTCCAAGCGGGCTTGCTCGTCCTGCCACAAGGCCATCCAGCTCTGCATGTACTCCGTTGGTCGATACTCGTCCTGCGGGAGTATGAAGGTGCTGTCGGTGATGCCGTGGAGTGGGGTTCCGCCCGTTCCGCAGAACCCCACAACCACGCTGGATTCCGCCAGCTTGCGCATCGCGGCGTTGGTGATGGAGGTTCCCGGCCCCAAAAGCACGAACAGGGTGTTCCGGTCCGGGATGTTGAAAAAACGGTCTTCGTCTCCGCTTCCTTCTTCCGCGTAATAGACGACCGTTTCGTCTTTTTGCATCACACGGCAACGCTCCAGGTACATCACGTTGGCGCGCTGACTCACCAGGATCGAGTTGGGACGTCGATCCTTCTCCATCACGGAAGCGGCAGATACAGGCGGTCTTCCCCTCCGGACAGGCCATAGCTGTTGATGACCCCGGAAACCGGCACCCCCTGAATATCCTCGATCCACCGAGGCTTGATCGGGATGGGGTAGATGACCCCACGTTCCTGACTGGACGACATGGGAATCGATGGGAGCTCATTGGCTTCCTGAATTCGCTTAGCCCGACGTCGGAAATGATTCTCGCGCTTTTCAGCCGATTCCCCGCTACTCACTTTCCTGTTCGGGATCCTGAGACGCGTATAAGCCACGAAGGATTCCGGTGACCGTTCTTCCTTCAGTGACTCCATGTCGTAGGCATCTCTTCTCCTTGAGGAGCGAACTTCCACGAATTCACCGACCTTCGTATTTTCGGTGACCCTTGCGGCAAATTCTTCCAGGAAGTCCGGATTCTCCGCATGCAGTTCAATCAGTGACAGCGGGTGCCCGGCCCTCTCCCGGCCGTTCTCAAGGAACGACCGGGCAAGCTCGGGGAGCGCGATCGCCACGGGTTCATCACCGGATCGGTTGGCATGGTGAACCATCTTCGTGATCACGGTTGCGACATCCCACCGACTCACCCCAGCCCCGCCATCGACCTTGAGGGTCCGCTTGACGCTCGGTTTCATTCTCAGTCCTCCGATTCGGAACCGTAGACACCACCGCGCATCAGGGCCGCGATCAGGAACATTCCATTCTTACTGTCCGGATCCAAGTTGCCCATGTCCTTCGCGATATCGAATGCACTGGAATTCCTTTGTTTGCGAAAGCACGTCATCTGCTCCAGGTTCGCACCCTGTGGCTCAACAGGAATTGGCTTTTTATTCTTTTCAAATCCCGGATACCATGTGTCGATCGTACGCAGTGCATTGCCGATCTTCTGATCACGGATCGCGGCAACGCCCATCGTTCGCACGTCATTCAGATTCGTACTGCTTTCATCCATATTGGGCTTTTCGGGGTGGCCGATCTTGAAAAGCGGCCTTGCAAATCCGCCCTTTTTTCCGCTTGGCTTTCCTTCGACGTAGTTCTGAGACGGGTGGACTTCAAGAGACCCCTTAAATCCAAGGTCCACGCGCGCGGTCACTTGGAAATTATAACTCCCTTCGCCCGACAGGCTTTCCGCGATCTTTTCACCAACCTCCTTTACTTCACCCGGGCGATTTTCGAAGTTGTTATACGAAAGCTTCGTTTCCCCGGCAGGCTTTGACGTCACTTCCCCGACATTTTCGCCATTTTCATTCGTCATTTTGACGATAATCGTCAAATCTGACGCAAGAGATCGATTCCTCCACAACCACCGACCATTCAAGATATTCGTTGCTACACGTTCAGAAACTTCCTTCAGCCCTTTGCTGCCCTTTACGGCTTTGGTGAACGCTCTCACATGATTGCGCATGTTCCGGAGGTTTTCTTCGTCGTCTTTCTTCCCCGGAGCGCACGCGTGAAGCGCCTCGTCGATCGGCAGATACCGAAGGGCGAACCGGATACCGAACCCGATGGCATTCCGGTCTGTCATCGCAGACTCCGTAATCTGCATGTTCGAGACGCCGTGCTCTTCCTTTTTATTAACATTCTGCGTCCCACGGATTCCGTGCCGGATTACGGTCAATGGCGTCTCAGCACCGTCTTCCAGAATATTAAAAAATTCCCCATGACTGATCACCGTCGCTCTTTGAAAACTCAGGACCGCCGGCAACTTCTTCATTGGCTCCAGCTTCATAACAGCCTCCGTTCTGGTTTAATAACTTTCTTGAGAGAGGATGAAGGCGGCATTGTCCACATCCCAGTGATGCCGCCACAACAGGGATTGCGCTTCGAAACCACGCTCACCCAGAGTTCTGATCCCAGCGTATTCCGCCAGGCCTACCATGATTTCCCCGAACGCATGAGGCAGCCCCTCTCGGGACCCTTTTCTCTCCTCGAACTCCGTTACCATGGCGTACCCCATCGGCGCCGGGACGAAAAATCCCGATTCCTCTGCCACAACATCCCTGTCGCCTGTTCCGATCTTCATCAGTTGCTCAAGGCGACTGCGTTCCGGGTGAATAAGTCGATCAGAACGGTCGATCAGGGCGTGCCCGCCGCCGATTTTCTTCGCGATGGCTCCCTCCTTGCCCAACAGGGCGGGGAAGGCTTCATCCGCTGCGCTGTATCCCACGATCTGACCGCCTGCCAATCGCCCGCCTCGGAGTCTTTTCCGGAGTTTCTTGATCTGGCCCGCATTCAGTCCGGCTTCCCCATCGCAACTCAGCTCCAGAATGATGGACCACTCCAGATCCGCCAAAGCGACCGGCTGCAATGACAGGGTCGGGCCATTACTTTTATTAGCGTAGTCTTTGCCGTTGATGTAAGTCGCACTCCGCATCTGGTGGGGCTGGAATTCTTTCCTCTTATGCGGGTTCATCCGCTCTCCTCGCAGCTGGGCGTCGTGGTGGATGATCGCAACCCCGGTCGTTTCGCAGCCGATCGTATCTCCGAGGGCGTGCCCGAACATGACGGCAGCCATAATAGGGCAGGGGGAAATCATCGATGGGGTGACCAGAGCATTGGCTGCCTGCACCCTCATGTGAGAAATCGGGAGATACATCAAAGCATGGCCTCCAGCGCATCCGCGATGCGTGCAACATCCTGACCTCGGACCTGGCCGGTCCCGCCCTTGTCTTCCCGGTCCATCTTGTGAATCTGTTTCGCGAGGCTCGAAGCTTCTTGTTTTTTCCATTCACGACTTCGGCGATCTGGAAAAACCCACGGCCAGCCTGGCGCCGCCTCGTCGATCTCTGGCAGCTCATTCGATTGCTCTTCCAGCTTTCGCGCTAACGATTGTGCCTGGCTCTCGATGGCCTCAATGAGAGGCATCAGGATTTCCCTTTCCTTTTCTTTCAGTCGTTTTGTCCAGATTCTTGGCGCTTCTTCCGAATCGTCGCCACCCGGAGGGAACGTACGGGACAGGAAGCCGGTGTAAGCCTTCATCCGATCGCGCGGTATGCGATACCGAAAACCGCTGAAGCAGGCTCGGATCAGGCGTTTCTTATTGGAATCCATTTTTGGGACCATCTGTTCAAAGACCAGCGCCTGTCGGATTCCCGGCTCGTCCGTAAGACCGCTGACATTGCGCGGCCTGGTCCCACCGATACTGAAAGCCTTGACCATGTCGACGGCCCTGAGAGCCGACTTTTCCGAGCTTCTCCCTTCTTCTTTTTCTTGCTCGAACCTTTGATTCATGATCCTCTGGATTTCCGCGGACACACCCATGGCATACAGCGGCGTCACGCTTACATAGCTCGTCTCCATGCCCTGAACCGGCACGAGCAGCTGACGATTGCGGCTTTTGACCGCGTCGCCGTTGACCACTCTCCTTTCACCCTTGCCGTCTTTAAGTTCGAGGTACCGAGAACGTACGGCGTCTGCCGCCGGCTTCGAGAACGTTATCTCTGTTTTCGGATCTTCCTTCTCGCCCGCAATCTTTTGTATCTGTTTGAAGGTGATGCCGCATTGCTGTATGCCAATCCAATCGAGACGAAGTGGCCCCGCTGACGGATCGGCCATCAGGGTTCGCGCGCACACATGCGGCAGATCCGATATCCCGTCCTCCTGCTTCAGGCGGACACCCACTGCGGGGCTGATGTTGGAATTGATCACTTTTCCAGCGAAGTGAACCAAATTTTCGTCAATGAACTCCTCGATTTCCTCGCTGGACTGCGCCTCAGCGAAGTTTTTCGGCTTTCTCTCCATGCCACCTCCACCTACTCGGTTCTGCGTTCAGTTCACAGAGGCCTTTCAAAAATAGTACGATGTAAACCCTACAGGTGGATTCTGGATTTCGCAATATTGCCAGGAGAGATTTGGTGCAGATTGCCGTCGTATCCTTATGTGAAAAACGCGCCATCCAGCGAACACGCCGCGTCATGGACCGATATGCGGTGCGCTCCGGGAACAACACCTGGATGACGATGATCAGTGCGGAAGGCGCACGCGAAATCCGCAAGGCCCTGCGGAAAACCGCCACCCGAAACACGGCGGTCGCCTGTTACCAGGTCAAGCGAAGGACCTGGAGCCTTTTATGGGTGGTGGGTCGCTCCGGGGCATTTGGGCCGCATGGTGCGGTCGCGGTGTCCCATCAGAAACGGGCTCCCGCCTCGTTCGTTCCCCCTTGGGTCCGCAAGGCATCCCTGGTCGCCGGGATGGCGGGCGTGGGGCATGATGTGGGCAAGAACACATTCCGGTTCCAGGGGAAGCTGGAGGATTCGGTAAAAGGGAAGAATTCAACGGGGTCGGTGAGTGACCGGATACGACATGAATGGGTATCGACACGCGTTGTGGAGGAGTGGCGCAAGGCTCAGAAACAGGGCGCGGAGTCGGGGTCTCTGACCCGACTGGCCGATGTCTGGCCCGAGGGTCGGCATATCCGTAAGGCACCGAGCATCCTGGACGACGATGAAGGTATTGATTCCGCCGACAAAGCTGTGGATCTCGGGATACTCACGCATCATGGGTTGCTCGGCCCCTCGAAATGCAATGGGACCCTGTGTGAGCCGGATTCCAGCCGCCATGTCCGGCATGGGGATACGTTCGCGGATCAGACGGAGGATGCGTTTCGGTGCTACCGAGAAGACGGGTTTGGCCCCTATGTTGAACGTCAGCTCGAACGGTTTCGTAAGCGGCTGTCGGAATTCGAAGGCCAGGACCCGGATCTCTGGAAGGGGGTCGCCATCATCGCCCGGGCGGCCGTTATCGGTGCGGACCACGAAGTGTCGAGCGTCCGTTATCCCCGTACATCGGATCCCGAGGGCGTTTTTGCGAACACCGCAACCCATGACGGCGGTGGCTCCCGCGTTTTCAACCAACCGCTCGATTTTCACCTGTTGGGTGTCAGCCGTGACGCCCAGCGGTGGGTTTACCGTTTTGCCAACCTGAATCTGCCTGGCATGACGGCCCCCTCCAGGGAAGCCGTCCGGGAACGCTCTGGTCCGGGGCGTTTCGAATGGCAGGACATCGCTTGCGATCACCTCTCACGGTATGCGGATCATGGACCTCACCTGGTCATGAATTGCGCCGAGACGGGCAGCGGGAAAACCAGGGCTAACGTCCGCATTGCCGAATCCCTTCAAGCCCCGGGGGATCCATTCCGTCTATCCGTAGCCCTGAACCTCCGGTCCCTCACATTGCAGACGTCCGCTGCGCTCTCCGAGCAACTGCGTATCCCCGACGACGAAGTCGCCTGTCTGGTGGGCGACAGCTTTTCGCGTCAGGTTTTTGATGAGAAAGCGCACGAGTGGTCGGAAGATAATGACGAAACGGAGGGGGGTGATATCGACCTCGGGCGATCCATCGAACCGCCTGAAATGCCTCCCTGGCTCGAAAGCTGGTCCGAGCGGGATCGCCAGCCAAGCCAATGCCGGACGCTCATTGGCACTCCGATTCTTGTCTCGACGGTAGATTACCTGATCCAGGCCGGGGAGCCCGGCCGTCAGCATCACCACTTAAAGGCCTTCCTGCGGCTCATGTCGTCGGATCTTGTTCTGGATGAGATCGAAAGTTACGAGCCGGAGGCAATGGTCGCGGTGCTCCGTCTGGTCACCATAGCCGCGATGTTTGGCCGAAAGATCGTCGCGTCTTCCGCGACGCTCTCCCCGGTTGTTGCCAATGCCCTGATCCGCGCTTTTCGTTCGGGTTGTGCGATGAGGGCGGCCCTGAACGAACAGACCCTCTGCGGCAACATCTCTCTCGTCGACAATCTAACCGAACCGGAGACCTTCGATGTATCCGAAGACGACGCTGGGGATCGTTACGCGCAACGCATCCAGCGAATGATGAGCGTGATCGAAGAACGGCCGGCAACCCATCGGGCGATGATCCAGTGCATTCCGGACGAAGACGACGATCCGAAAAGCCGTTTTGAGTTGGCCGTAGCCAATGCAATCCGTCAGATGCACGAGAACACCGCATGGCATCACCCGTCTGGGAAGCGCGTGTCCTTCGGAGTCGTGCGTGTCGCCAATGTGCGGCCGTGCGTCGATTTGACTCGACGCCTAAACCGTCGACACGGCATCTTTGCGTCGTCCTACCACTCTTTTGACGTCAAAGGCCGAAGAGCGGCGAAGGAGCGCAGGATGGATCATCTGTTCACCCGCAAAGGCGATGACCCTCTGGCAACGGATGACTCCACTGATCACTGGATTCGCGACTCGGAATTCGATGACGTGACCTTCCTGGTCGTTGCAACCCCAGTGGAAGAGATTGGTCGTGACCACGATTTCGATTTCGGCGTCATCGAACCATCCAGCATCTCTTCGATTGTGCAGTTAGCGGGTCGCGTTAATCGTCATCGACGCGTAACGACTGCAGTGCCTAACATCGCGATTCTGGATCGAAACCTCCGATCCCTCCGGAAGCCGACCGAGACCTGCTTCGTCCGCCCTGGAAATGGGGATCGGTTCAGCGATGAAGAAAAGACTCGGCACTCAATGACGGATCTCCTCAACACAGGCGGCGAATCTTTTTCATCCGAGGACTTTCCCTTGACCTCTACGCTGAAATTCGGCTCGACATCCACGCCCAAAACGCCGTTTGCCGATCTTGATGACCGCGCGGTTGAGAGGGCGATGTTTGACGGGATGAATGCGATTCAATCGCGGGACGGACATGAAAAAGACTGGATAAGCCTCGCACATTACGAGAAGTTCCCCCTTCGGGATAATAAAACTATTCTCCTTCGTTTCGTAAAACAAGATGAGCACTGGTCTCTAAAAAACGTCACAAGCACGATTCTCGACCCGGTCAAGGATGTCTCTGTCGTTGAAGGTTCTCCTTCCTGGCTGTCCCAAAGCCTTGATGATGTTCGCCGTGAGTTCCGAGAATATGGCGATCGTGCGATGGAAATCGAGTGCGGGGCGTATGTTCTTGATTCGATGATTCAGTTTGATGATCGGGAAGGCGGCCGTTAAGCCGCCAACATTGCTAATGATTTTCCCGCCATGCGGCGGATAACGAATGCACTCACTCCGGGTGATCGCCGGTATTCTTCTAAGCCGCCATGCGGCGGATAACGTGGGTGCAGGCTCGTGGTCAGCCTCGGGGACCTTCTAAGCCGCCATGCGGCGGATAACCGGCCGAACGTGCATGCGTCGGCACACCGGGTCTTCTAAGCCGCCATGCGGCGGATAACGGATCGACCGGCACCCAGCGTAAGTTCCGCATCTTCTAAGCCGCCATGCGGCGGATAACAATGGTGAGAGTCCAGCGTGGTACGCGGCGCTCTTCTAAGCCGCCATGCGGCGGATAACAATGGTGAGAGTCCAGCGTGGTACGCGGCGCTCTTCTAAGCCGCCATGCGGCGGATAACGAAACCGGCAAGACCCCACGACGCCAGGTGACCTTCTAAGCCGCCATGCGGCGGATAACCACTGAAGTACGGATCCCGCCGATCAGCGTGACTTCTAAGCCGCCATGCGGCGGATAACGGCCGGGCCGACATCATCGGTCAGGCGTGGTTCTTCTAAGCCGCCATGCGGCGGATAACGGGCGGTGAAACCGTCGCGATGGTCCGCGCAACTTCTAAGCCGCCATGCGGCGGATAACCCGGAGGGCCGCGCAAACCCCTGCCGCGCGGTCTTCTAAGCCGCCATGCGGCGGATAACAACCGGTCGATTCCTGAACGTGCCAAACCACTCTTCTAAGCCGCCATGCGGCGGATAACCGGGAGCGCGGCGACATGAGCCACGGCACGGTCTTCTAAGCCGCCATGCGGCGGATAACACGGGTCGAGCAGAACCGGAACGACTACGCATCTTCTAAGCCGCCATGCGGCGGATAACCGCTCCGCGGTCTGGCCGGGCCGATCCGCTCCCTTCTAAGCCGCCATGCGGCGGATAACGGTTTTTCTGTGCCCATCAACCCCCGGCGTGGCTTCTAAGCCGCCATGCGGCGGATAACGGAGTCTTTGCTCCCGCCCATCTGCTCCGGATCTTCTAAGCCGCCATGCGGCGGATAACATCACCCAAAGGCGCATCACGGAGCCATTCACCTTCTAAGCCGCCATGCGGCGGATAACTGAAGATGCCCCCGGAGGGGGGTCTGGGGGGACTTCTAAGCCGCCATGCGGCGGATAACAGTGAAGCACTCCGACTGGATCGGCATGACCTCTTCTAAGCCGCCATGCGGCGGATAACGGAACCAGGTCAGCCGGGTCGGCGGTCTCAAACTTCTAAGCCGCCATGCGGCGGATAACAAGAAGGCGATATACGCGCGGTATGCGTCGATCTTCTAAGCCGCCATGCGGCGGATAACAGACGATTCCACCATGTCATGCCGATCCAGTCCTTCTAAGCCGCCATGCGGCGGATAACGACGACTGGCAGCTCGAGCTGCTGGAAGAGATCTTCTAAGCCGCCATGCGGCGGATAACAGACGCTGGCTTCCATCCATGTCACCCGGCATCTTCTAAGCCGCCATGCGGCGGATAACAGCCGGTTCCACCAGGTCATGCCCACATGGTCCTTCTAAGCCGCCATGCGGCGGATAACATCATTGGGGAGGGTGATAGCTGGGCGGTGGACTTCTAAGCCGCCATGCGGCGGATAACGCGTTCGCTCGCGATCAGCTCCAGCACTACGACTTCTAAGCCGCCATGCGGCGGATAACCCCCTTTGGCCGGGTGTGCTGCTCCTGGTCCTCTTCTAAGCCGCCATGCGGCGGATAACGGTCGGAGTGCTCATTCACGTCCCGGATCGCCTTCTAAGCCGCCATGCGGCGGATAACGCTTACCGACGCATGCACGCGCGTCCGGGTGTCTTCTAAGCCGCCATGCGGCGGATAACGCATATCAGCCTGTGATATGCGCCCACACTGCCTTCTAAGCCGCCATGCGGCGGATAACCGAGTACCCGAACTCGCCTCTACACCCGAGGACTTCTAAGCCGCCATGCGGCGGATAACTGGCTCATCCCTGGATGAGCCACCCACCGATGCTTCTAAGCCGCCATGCGGCGGATAACGCCCAGGGCGAGACCTGGTGCGTTCAGGTCGACTTCTAAGCCGCCATGCGGCGGATAACGAAATCGAGCAGATTCGCCGGAAGCTGGCGCACTTCTAAGCCGCCATGCGGCGGATAACCGAGGATCCACCTCTCCGCCCGAATCCTCGATCTTCTAAGCCGCCATGCGGCGGATAACGGGATACGGAAGCTGTCGTCGAAGCCCATCAGCTTCTAAGCCGCCATGCGGCGGATAACTGGCTCATCCCTGGATGAGCCACCGCGCGGCACTTCTAAGCCGCCATGCGGCGGATAACGGAGCGAGCGGACCATGCGGCGCGAAGCGCCGCTTCTAAGCCGCCATGCGGCGGATAACGCTTCAGTACGAGATGGGCCTCCGCATCGAGGCTTCTAAGCCGCCATGCGGCGGATAACCCGGAGGGCCGCGCAAACCCCTGCCGCGCGGTCTTCTAAGCCGCCATGCGGCGGATAACACGGCGCATTTTATCGTAAACCTCTCTTTCGATTAACGAAAGACGCACAAACACCCGAAATACGATGTTTTCTGTACGGTCTTTGTAAGCGATTGATTTTTCGATCATCTCATATCCCGCACTTCCAACATCGTATTTCTTGGTGCTACCAATCCGCGCCGCAGTGCTCCGCCTATAGCCGCGCAGCGGCTTAGGGGGTGGTGAAGCGGCGCAGGGCGGTCCCGCCAGAAAAATTGCATCAATGGATGCTCGGCGTATATTGGAGCCACGATGGTTCAGCGCAAAGTCACATACCGGCTTTATCCCACGGCGGAACAACTGGCCGCCCTGGAGCACCAGCGTTGGGTCCATTGCCTGTTGTGGAATGAGGCGCTGGCCGAACGGCGCCGGGCCTGGGGCGAGCGTCGGGAATCACTGAAGTTCTCGGATCAGTGCAAGATTCTGACGAAGTGGCGCCATCAGTCGAAATTGCTTCGCGGTCTCAATGCCCAGTCCGAACAGGTCACGCTCAAACGCCTGGACCTGGCGTTCAAGCATTTCTTTCGCCGGGTGCAAAACGGCGAGACGCCGGGGTTTCCCCGTTTCAAGCCGCTGCATCGCTTCAAGGGCTGGGGGTACAAAAACCACGGTGACGGCTGGAGCCTGATCACCAACGAGCGCATGAAACACGGCACCCTGCGCCTGTCCGGCATCGGCAAGGTGGCCATTCGCGGCAAACCCCGCACACCGGGCACCCCGAAGACCTGCGAGATCATCCGGCTCGGCGGGCGTTGGTACGCCAGTATCACGCTGGACTGCGAACCGGAGCGGGAGCGCGGCGATCAACTCGGCGGACTGGACTGGGGCGTTGAGACCTTTGCCACCATGGCGACCCCCGAGGGGACCGAAACCATCGACAACCCGCGCCACATGGCCCGGACCCTGGGCGAGATCCGACGGGTCCAGCGGGATATCTCCCGCAAGGAGGAGGCGGCGAAGAAGGCGTCCGGCAGGACGCGCCGCTTCCCGGTCTCCAACCGGCTCCAGCGGCAATACGAGCGCCTGCGCCGCCTTCACCGCAAGGTGGCGAATCAGAGAAACGATTTTCTGCACCAGACGACGGCGCGGCTTGTTGGGCAATTCGCCGTCCTGGGACTGGAGGCGCTGAACATCCGCAACATGACCGCCTCCGGCGGTCCGTACAAAAAGGGCCTGAACCGCAGCATCCTCGATGCCGCCGGCGGGGCTTTTCATCAACGGCTCGGGTACAAAGCGGAGGAGGCTGGTGCCTGGGCGATGGAGGCCCCGACGCGGCAGCTCAAGCCCTCGCAGACCTGCCACGCCTGCGGGCGTCAGGAGAAGAAGCCGCTCGGCCAGCGGCACCATGCGTGTGCCTGTGGCGCGTCCTGCTCGCGGGACGAAAACGCCGCCCGGGTCCTGATGGCCTGGGCCGAGCAGCAAGTCATTCGGTCGGGAACCGGGCCGACGCGTGGAGGGCGGTAAGACCGGATCATCCCCGGATGATCCGGCACGCCCCGTGAAGCGCAAAACTCACGCCATAGCCTGAAAGGCTTGGCGGGAGTAGTTCATATCCATGCGCCGCACGCCAGCCCGATCACTCTTCGCTACCGTTGTCGCTGTTGTCACCGTTGCCGTTGCCGCCGTTCGCTAGACCCCCTGCATCACTACCCACGACCAACCGGCCACGGACACCACCGCCGCGGCCCACCACTGGACCTGGAACGAAGTCTTGCGGGTCTTGTGCCGAAACTGGCGCTGGGCCGTGAAGCCGGCCGGGAATCCACCCGCCAGATCGACCGCCAGCAACATCTTTTCGGGGATTCGCCCGTGGCCCTGACGCGCCATGTGCTTGTCGAACGCATAGAGGGCGTAGGACACCAGATTGAAAACGGCGAGTGCGATGAGCATCCCGCCTGCGAGCGATGGGGTCAATTCCATGGGGCCTTCCCTGGACAGGCGGCGGGACCGTGCCCGCCGCCGTGAGCATTGCGATGGCCCTTAGAGATCCTTCAGGGCCGTGGCCGGCTTGAAGGCCGCGACGTTTTTCGCCGGCACCTGCACCTTGCCGCCGCTGGCGGGGTTGTGCGCCTCGCGGGCCTCGCGATGCCGCGTCTCGAATGTGCCGAAGTTGTGGATGCGGACCTTGTAGCCGTCTCCTTTCCGCAGGTGATCCTCGATCTTCTGGAAGGTTGCTTCGATCACTTCCTTCGCTTGGGTTTTCGAGAGGCCGGCCAAGTCCGCCACCGTTTCCACCAGTTCACCCTTTCCGATCGTATTGTTGTCCATCAATTTGAACTCCTTTCGTTGATTCAGAACATGCCTCCCCGGGGTGTTGCGGCAACCGTTTTTACCCCGATCGGGCCACTTCATCTTCGTGCCATTCGCCGGCAAGCGCAATTTTCAGCCGGGTTTGACGAGTACGCAGTGTATCGCAGATTCCCCCTCGGTAAAGAGCCCCGTGACCAATTTCCTTCCTCCATTCGTCTTTTCATTGGCACTATCGTCCGTATCGGCACCCGTTTCCCGCTCGCATAAAAATCGACACCCTCCCCGGATTTGATAGATTGTTTCCGAAGGCATTCTTGATCCGATGAAGCAACGGGATTCCGGCCCAATCCGGACAATGGAGAAGCGAAATGCAGGACTCGAAAGAAACCATGAACAATCCGACTGGCAAGACCATCGAGATCCCGGTTGGCTCCGGCTGGACGATCTCTCTGTACAGACAACAGCCCGATGGTCGCTATGTGGGTGCCCGCAGCTCGGCTCCTGCGGATGAGGTTCCGAATGCGATCGACTCGCTGGTGCTTGCGCACGCGGTTGCCGGGATCGACGTGCTGGACGAGCGGTACATCGAAGGGCTGAAAACGGCTCTGGAAGCGCACGGGAACCACTGCGACGAAGACGACTGGGACGACGACGTGCCCGAGGAGGGCCGCTTCGATGAATAAGCCAGCCTGCTTGAGCCATCTTGCCCGCTTCCAGGTCCCGCTCCCCGTCGAGCGGATCACACGGGAGTCTCTGGAAGAACTGGCAACGTCCGGCGATCTCGATGAGGAAACCCGGGATGTGATCCGGCGGGTACTGGCCGTCCACGGTGACGGCCCGATCGAGGGGTACGGACTGTTCTTTGGCCCGTTCGTGGCGGCCGGCATCTCCCTCCAGGGGTACGCTCGCGGGGCTCGTCTACAGATCCCTAAAGGGGTGCAGGTTTCGTGTGTTCACGAAGACCCCTCAACCAATCGGCGCAAGCGGACGGTCCATGTTCAGCATGCCTACGCCGGGTTTATCAACGAGCCCTATATCAGCCCGGCGTACGTCGTCTGGGCCGGGAGCGGCGGTCGCTGGTGTAAAGCGGATCTGGATTCCATCCTCGGCGCAGGCGGCGGCCTGCTGGAAGCGGATCAACCGGAACGGAGGTATGCGTGATGCCGATCTATCGACCCATTCGTGTGCAGAGGTCCCCGGATGGAGGCCCGCTGTCGGCGGAAGGAAAAGCCGTTTTTCTGCAGGGAACCCTCGACCGAAGCCTCGATGTCCGGGTGTTCTCGGGCGAAGAAGTGCTGAACGGTTCGCTGCAACTGGAGCCCGAAGCCATCGTCATTGGATCGGTGGAAGTCCTGCACGCGCACTGGCGGCAACACGACTGCCCGATCCCCGAAGACATCGACTACCCGGAGCCGCTGCGTCCTTTTCTGAAACGCGAAGTCCAGCCGAAAACGCTGGGGGAGGCTCGTCGGGAACCGCACTGTGTTTTCGTGAAGCCGCAGCGCGGTAAGGCGTTCGACGCGGGGGTGCTGGATCCGGCCGTGTCGTCCGAACACTGGCCCGGCGCCGGTTGGCCGGATTCCACGCCGGTCTGGACTTCCTCGGTGTTCGACCCGCACGCGGAGTACCGCGTCTATGTCCACCAGGGGCGTATGCGCGGCGCGGTTCGCTATGACCCGAACGACACGCCGCCACCGGGCGCTCTGGATATGTCCGTCATCATGGAGGCCATCGAGGCCTGGCGTTGCTCCGAAGAGGACCCGATGCCGGCGGGCTGCGCGCTCGACTTCGCGGTGGACGGGGAGGGCGATACCGTACTGGTGGAGGCGACCGATGGATGGGCCATCGGCTTCTATTCGGGGTTCGACCCCCGGGAGTACCTGCGGCTGGTCGCCGCCCGCCAGGCCCAGATCACGGGGCATTCGCTTCCGGTCTCTTAACCTTCAGCGTTCTCTTCGCTACGATCCGGGCGTCCTGTTGCATCAAGGAGGAAGCGCCGGATGTACCGGATCATTCAGGGAACGGACTGCATCGAATGCCATACCAGCCAAGAAGCGTACCAAACGCTGCGTTCACGGTTTCCCGGCGGGAATGCCACTGTTTCGTTTGAACGCCCTCGCGGTGCTTACTGGCGCATTTCGGTCCACGTTCCGTCCACGCCGCACGACCCCATCGTGCATACCTCTTTTTTCGATTCGTCCCCGCTGAACCTCGAGGTGGACTTTCACTCCATTTCGGAAAGCCATTCATTCTGATTTTCGCTCTGCTCTAAGCAATCATTCCTTCGTTCAAAAAATCGACAGGATGCTTCCTTTAGGTACGGTGGTTCTGAACCCCAACCGAAGAGGAAAGATCGCATGTCGAACCTGAATCCCAACGCTCCGGCCTGGACACCCACCTCGGGTCGCCCGCCGACGATCGAATCCCGAAGCGGTCGGGTGACGCTCCGCGCCATCGACTTCGCCAATATCGCCTGGTGCATGGATGCGTGTCAGGGTATCGAGGGCCCGGTCGAGATCGGGGCACTGAAAGCCGTCACCGAGTCCCTGGAAGCGGCGCGGCGAGAACTCGAATCCATCAGCCAGGTACGCAACGGGGCGTTCTATCGAAACCCCCAGATGGATGCCGCGATCGCCATGGTTCGCGGGGACGACCCGGACCGCCGTGCGCCGGAGCCGATCCCGGATCCGCGCGAGGAAAACGACCGCCAGCTTCGGCAATGCCGCGAGGCGTTGGATGTGATCCTGTCGCGCCACCCGGAACTGCAAAGCGCCACCTTCGGGGAGGACCGGGAAACCATCGGCAATCTGCGTGCGGCCCTGGGAACGCACCGGGAGGCGACGACATGACCCTGCGATTCCACGACCCCCGGGATTACCTCGGGCGACCCGTTCAGCGCCGCGAGTCATCCGACAGCGTTCCGGTCGGCGGCTCGGTCCACCTGTACAGCGATGGGAGCGTGGCCCCGGACTTCAGCCGTGTCAGCGCAGCCCTGGTGGTCGTGGACGGACATCACCGACGAAGTTTCTGGCGCGTGGAGGGGCCGGAGGCGTTCCCCGGCGGCCGCCAGCTCAGTTCCCTTGAAGCGGAACTGCTGGGACTCTGGATGGCGACGGAATATGCCGTCTGGGCGGGCCGCCCGGTCACCATGCACGGCGATCATCTGGCGCTTGTCTCGTCGCTGGCGGCGTCAGTCGGGATACGCGGCGCCAACCCGGCGCGGCCGGCATCCATCCCCGGCCGGATTCGCCAATCCATCTATCTCCAGCGGGCTCTCTCCAACCTTCGACTCATGGCGGGTCGCATCCGTCTGCTCCATGGGAACGACCGCCATTACCTCGATATTCGGGCTGCCCACCATCTGGCCCGGCACGCGATCAAGGGCAAAGCCGAAGGTGCTTTCTTCGACCCTTCCCAGTCGGACTTCGCGGGCACTTATGCGCCGCCTGGTGCCTCTGGTCCGCCATCCAAAGGGGGTTCACAGAAGGGCGGGAAAACGGCCCAGGGTAACAAGAAGTCCCAGGGCCAGCCCTCCAAGTCCGGTGCCTCGGGTTCGCCTGCCAAAAAGAAAAGCCAGGCGAACTCTTCCAGCGGCCAGAAGGCGCAGCCTGCGGCTTCTTCAGCGAGTCCTAAATCCTCGGCCCCGAAGCCGTCGAAATCGTCGAAGGGCTCCGGCAAGAAGAAAGCCAACCCGAAACAATCGGGTGCCTCGTCGTCCAGGTCCAACGCGAACACTCAGTCGAAACCGAAATCTTCGCCCGCCACGAAATCCTCTAAATCGAAACCTCGAAACACCCGATCAAAACAGAGCGTTCCAAAAGAACAGGCAGTGTGTTCCTGATGCGATGATCTTTTCGTCCCGCTTCGTTTTGCAGCAACGAGGCGGGTCTTTTTTCTTAAAATCACCCCCCTGAAGAAATCGACACATGGCCTTCTTTCGGTATTCTTGAGTCCGTTGATTTCATCCCTTCCGGATAAAGCAAAAACAGGTTTCGGCCCTTAGCCGCAAAGACACCGAAAGGAGCTATTCTTATGTCGATCCAAGCGAATCTCACTGCGCTGCGTCTGCTGGCGGATCTGGACGCGAACCCGCGTGATCTCTCGGATGCCGAACGTGCCGATCTGCTGGCCTACAGGGGCTGGGGTGCCCATGCCGCGGTCTTCGATCCCGCGAAGGACGAGCACGAAGGCGTGCGTCGTGAACTGCGCCAGCTGGTCTCGCCCGACGAGTACGACGCCATGCAGGCATCGGTGCTGGACGCGTATTTCACGCCGCCCGAGCTGATCCGCGCGATGTACGATGGAGTGCGCCGTCTCGGTTTCGAGGGCGGCAAGGTGCTGGAGCCGACCGTAGGGGCGGGCGCGTTCATCGAACACGCCCCCGATGATCTGGCGGCCTCGATGTCGTTCACCGGGATCGAACTCGATCCGGTGAGCGCGCGCATCGCCGGTTACCTGTACCCGGATCACCATGTCCTCAACCGCTCGTTCGAGTCCACGCCGCTTCAGGCGGATTCGTATGATATGGCGATCGGGAACCCGCCCTATGACCGGCATACGGTCGATGACCTGTCCGGCAAGACGCCGTCCGGCCCGATCCATACCTTCACCATCGCCAAGGCCATGAGCCGGGTGCGTCCGGGCGGTCTGGGCGCGTTCGTCGTGTCCCGGTACACCCTGGACGGAGAAAACGCCGCGCTCGACTGGCTCCGGGCCCGGACGCGCCTGATCGCAGCGTATCGCCTGCCAACCAACGTGTTCCGTTCAGCGGGGGCCGAGGTGGTCACCGACGTGGTGTTCCTGCAGCGCGTGGACCCGGATAACGGCGTCGAACACAACGCCGATGAATGGTCGGAGAAGGATGGCTGCGTGATCCACGGCCAGGATGGCACCGACGCGATCTGCGGCTATTTCGATTTTCGTCCGGGGCACCTGATCGGCACCCCGGAGGTGAAGACGAACCAGTACATGCGTCCCGCCTTCACGCTCGAAGATGCGGCCCCGGGCTGGCTGGACGGCCTGACCCATCGCATCGAACAGGATCTTGAGCCGGTGATGACCGGGGAGGGGGTCGAGGACGAGGCGGACCCCTCGATTGTTCCCGACGCGCCCGCCGCCGTATTCGGGTTCGCGCAGGATCGGGAAACCGGCGACGTGGTTCAGCGGCTGCCGGATCATGCCGATCAGGCGCGTTGGTGCCGTGTTCCGGGCATCAAGGGGGCTCGCCTGAAGCGGATGAACGCCATGCGGGATCTGCGCGACCGTCTGCGCGATCTGCTGGATGCGGAATCCTCCGACGCCCCGGAAAGCCGCATCGAGTCCATGCGCGATGAACTGCGCGAGAACTACCGTGCATTCGTCAAACGCTTCGGGGCGATCCATGCCCGGGCCAACGCCAGCGTGTACCGCGAAGACCCGGATTATGCGCTGATCCAGGGTCTGGAACTAGACTACGACCCCGGCCTGACGGCCGCGCAGGCGGCCAAGGAGGACGACGAGCCGCGCGATCCCTCCTGGCGCGAATCGGACATCCTGCATCGCCGCACCATCCATCCGTCTCGGGACCATCAGCGCCCGCAAACCCCGGAGGCGGCACTTCTGGACTCCCTGACGTACAAGGGCGGTGTGGACTTTCCGTACATGGAGCAGCGCAGCCGCATCGACAGTGCCACGCTCATGGAGGCTCTAAAGGGGCAGGTCTTCCCGGCGGATGCGTATTTCACGCGCTGGGAGACGCGGAACCGTTACCTGTCGGGCAACGTCCGCGAAAAGCTGGAGAAGGCGAAGTCGCTGGCTGAAACGCAGCCGATCTTTGAAGCGAACGTGGAAGCCCTCGAATCGGTGCTGCCCGAGTGGATTCCGGCTTCGGACATCACCGTGCCGGTGGGCGCGGCCTGGCTGCCGCCGGACGTGATGACGGACTTCATGCGGCACATGGTGGACGCCGAGCCGCCGAACGATCCGCGCTATGTGGCGGGGCAGTGGCATTTCCCGAAGGTGACCCGACTCAATCACGCCAAGAACCAATCCGTTTGGGGCGGCCCCGAGGACTGGCCGTTTTGCCGGATCTTCGAGGCCCTTTGCAACCATCATCGTCTGGCGGTCTTTGAGCGGGATTGGGAAGGCAAGCGGGTTCAGAACATGGACCTGACCCGTCAGCTCGAAAACCGCGCGCGGGAGATTCGGGAGGCGTGGGACGAATGGATCATGGACGACGCCGACCGCCGCGAACGCCTGGAGTCCATCTACAACGAGAACTACAACTGCTTCGTTGAGCCCCAGTACGACGGTACGTTCCTGCTGGACGATGATGGAACCCTGCCGGGTTCCTCGCGGGCGTTCGTCTACGACCGCCACCAGATCAACGCGGCCTGGCGCGTGGCGCAGGATGGCACGGCGCTGATCGACCATGTGGTGGGGGCTGGCAAGACCCTGACCGCGATCACCGGGGCCTTCCTCGCCAAGCGCATGGGGCGGGTCAACAAGCCGTGCTTCGTGGTCCCCGGCCACCTCGTCGGCCAGTGGGCGGATGAATACCGCAAGGCGTTCCCGGATGCCCGCGTGCTGGCGGCCTCGGAAGAAGAATTCGCCGGCAATAAGCGGTCCCGCCTGTTCTCGCGCATCGCCCTGAACGACTGGGACGCCATCATCATTCCGCACTCGTCGTTCCAGTTCATCGAAATGCCGGCGCACGAGAAGACGCGCCACCTCGACGAAATGCGGGAATCGCTCGAAGCAGCGATCCGGGAAGCCCAGCAAATGGACGATTCGCGGGACACCCTGCGATCGATGGAACGCGCCAAGAAGCGGATCAACAACCGCATCGAATCGTTGATCGAAAAGGCTCCGAAGGATCGGACCGTCACGGTGGATGCCATGGGCATCGATTCGATCGTGGTGGACGAGTACCACAAGTCCTACAAGAACCTGTTTTATTTCACCGGCCACCAGGACGTGGGCGGTCTGGGCAAGCCGGATGGCTCGATGGCTTCGCTCGACCTGCTCCTGAAGGGTCGGTGGGTGCAGGAAACCGAGGGTGAAGGTGGCCTGGTCCTGCTGTCAGGCACGCCGATCTCGAACAGCGTGTCCGAAATGTACACGGTGCTGCGGTTTCTGGCGATGGACGAACTGAAGGCGATGGGCATTGACCAGTTCGATGCCTGGGCGTCCCTGTTCGCCACCCCGACTTCGGCCTACGAGCTTTCGAGCAGCGGCAAGTACAAGCTCAAGACCCGGTTCCGGGAGTTCAACAACCTGCCCGAACTCATGCGGCTGTATCGCCGGTATGCCGACGTGATCCATACGCCGGACCTGAAGGCGATCTATGCCGATAAAGGGAAGGAGTGGCCGACGCCGGAAATCCGCACGGGTGAGCCGATCATGGTTCACGCCGAACGCAGCGCCACCCAGTCGCGGATGATGGATGACATCGTGGAACGGGCCGACAACCCGCCGAGTGACCCCAAGCAGGACAACGCCCTGAAAATTTTCTCGGACGCCGGGAAAATCGCGCTCGACCCCCGGATGATCGAGCCGAGCGCGCCCGATTATGCCTTCTCGAAGATCAACGAGTGCTGCCGCAACGTCTGCCATGAATACCTGAACTGGAACCATGTGCGCGGGACGCAGTTGATCTTTCTCGACAGCGGCACGCCGAAGGCCGAAGCCGACGAGAACATGGATCTGTACAGCGACATCCGGGAAAAGCTGGTGGCCCTGGGCATCCCGCGCCGCGAGATCGCTTTTATCCACGAGGCCCCGACGCCGAAGAAGAAAAAGGATCTGTTTCGCCGGATGCGCTGCGGCGATCTCCGGGTGCTGATCGGCACGACGGCGAAGATGGGCGAGGGCATGAACGTACAGGAACGCCTCGTCGCCAAGCACGACCTCGATGCGCCATTCCGTCCGTCCGACGTGGAACAGCGCGACGGTCGGATCATCCGTCGCGGGAACGCGCTGCGCGACTCCGAACCGGATTTCGCCGTGGCCCTGTACCGTTACGGGACGATGAAGACGCTGGATGCGATGCGCTGGGCGATCCTCGAAACCAAGGCGCACTTCATCGGTCAGGTCCGCAAGGGATCGGTGAACGATCGCACCGTCAGTGACGCCGAAACGGAAGCGGCGGAAAGCGGCTTTGCGGCGATGAAGGCCGAACTCTCCGGCAATCCGCTCATCCTCGAACACTTCGAGAAGCACGAGGAATACAAAAACCTCAAGAGCATTGAGCGGGGGGAGAAGCGAGCCCGGCACAAGGCCGAATCGACGTTGAGTGACGAAGCGAAGCGCCGGGCCTCGCTGGAACGCATGGAATACCTGATGCGGCAGGATCTGGACACGCTGAACACCCACGGTGATGATCTCGTGCTGGCTTCCCCTCATGGCGGCTCGGTGTCCCACCAAGGGGATCGCAAGGCCTTCGTCGCCCACTTGGAGAAAGCGGTGTCCGAAGGGCTGAGCCAGTCGAAAAAGGTTCTGCGTAGCCGAGGGTTCCTGCTGGGTCAGCTCAATGGCCTGAATCTGGAACTGTACCTTTCCCCCGGCGAGCAGCCGGAGTTCTGGCTGCGCGGCCAGGGCGCGTCCGATGTCACCGGCTACAAGATGGGGGAGCGTATCAGTCCCACGGGGTTGGTCCGCCGCCTGTCCAATATCGTCCATGACCTGCGCTCGAACATCGAACCCCGCATTGAGCGGAAGTGGCAGGCCTTCCACGACGAAATGGCGGGCGCTCGGGACGTGCTGAACCGGGAACCGAAGGTGACGCGGGAAGACCTGGATCGGGTCGCCCACCGGATTCAGGAGATCGAGGCCGAACTGTCGGAACAGTCCGCCTCGCGCGCCGAGAACGCCGATGCGGTGGAGGCCGAGCCCGAAATGACCTTCAGCGAATGGCTGGCGGAAAACGGCCCCATCGTGACGCCGGAGGCGTTGGCCCCAACGGCGGAACCGGCTGTCATCGATGCCGATGATGAACCGCTGCCGGAGACCGGGACGGTGGAGGACGATGCGGCGGCGCTCGCCCTGGAAACGGAGGATGCCGAAGCCTTCGACGCGGGATCGGTCGATCCGATCATTGGTACTCGCCCACCGAAGCAGGGCGAAACGCTGGATCTTTTCGCCGACGCAGCGGCGGCGTAACGGAATACACCGGGGAGGCGGCAGGCCTCCCCGCGATCACGGAAGGAGCGAGCATGAATTACGGACCCTTTTTCTCGGTCTCCCCGACGGATGAAGGTTTCCTGGTGACTCGATGGCATCCGGTCACCCGCAAACGGCTCACCCGCTGGGTGCCGGGCACCGGGACGGATGCGCTGCGCAAGGCACTGACCGTCCGAAACGAACTGTATGTCGAGCGGCCGTTTTCCGCGAAGGCGATCAGCCTGTTGGTCCCCACGATGAATGATGAACGGTCCCGGACGAATACCGGCTATGCCCGGATCACGCATCTGTACCACCGGGGAAAGCCACTGTTCCAGGTTCTCCACCGTTCAGTCGAGACGGGTTGCCAGCACGTTCGCCGGTTCCCGTATCGACCCGACGGCTCCGGGGCGGACCGTTCTCAGGCCCTGACGCGGGCGCTGGCGTTTCGTCGGGACAACGTGCGCGCGGTGCGGCCCATCATCGAGGCGTACAACGAGGCGACACGCACACTGTTTCTGGAGCAGGCGGAGCGTGAGGTCGAAGACCTCTGGCCACGGCTGCATGACCTCCAGGTATTCTCGCCGTCACGCTGGCTGTCCAGCCGGAACCAGGTCGAAGGGGTCGTCCCGGACGTTTCGCTGGAGGAAGGTTAATCCTCGCCGGGTTTTACGCGGTCGGAAAATCGACAAACCGGCGGCGCCTGGTAATCTGGTTCCTGAATCGAAACCAACCGTCCACGAACCTGGCGGGCGGCGGATTCCGGCCCACAGCCGGAAAAAAGGCAAATACCATGTCCGATCAATACGACGACCAGATGGTGATCCCCGGCCTGGGCGATTCGCTGGGCGTGGATCTGCGCGAATCCTCGCGGTCGCCCTCCGAGGACGGCGTGTATTTCTCGGCCCCCAGCGTGGACCTCGACCAGTACGACCGGGTCGTGCTGTGCATGTCCGGCGGCAAGGATTCCATCGCCAGCCTGGCCCACCTGCTGGACGAGGGCGTGGATCACGGATCGGTCGAGTTGTGGCACCACGACGTGGACGGCCGCGAGGGCTCAACGCTGATGGACTGGCCGTTCATGGCGGACTACAACCGCAAGCTGGCGGATGCTTTCGATCTCCCGCTGTACTTCTCCTGGCTGGAAGGGGGCTTCGAGGGCGAAATGCTCAAGGAGAACAGCTACGGTCGCCCGCATAAGATCGAGACGCCCGAGGGCCTGGTGACGCTGGATCGGGATACCCGTCGCGCGAAACCGGGCACTCGCCTGAAGTTCCCCCAGGTGTCCGCCAGCCTGCAAACCCGCTGGTGCAGTTCAGCGCTCAAGATCGACGTGGGCCGCCGCGCCCTGAACAACCAGTCGCGCTTCGACGGCAAGCGGGTACTGTTCGTGACCGGGGAGCGCCGCGAGGAAAGCACCAACCGGGCGAAGTACAACCAGCTGGAGCCCCATGCCTGCGACCGCCGATCCGGACGCAAGGCGCGGCATGTGGACGCATGGCGACCCGTTCTGCACTGGTCGGAGGAGCAGGTCTGGGATGCGCTGAAGCGCCATGGTGTGCTGCCGCCCGTACCGTACCGGCTGGGATGGGGCCGCTCGTCCTGCATGAAGTGCATCTTCAACGACCCGACCATCTGGGCCACGCTGCGCGAACACTTCCCCGGCAGTCTGGACGACATCGCCGCCTATGAGGATCGCTTCGGGACCACGATTCACCGCAGTCGCATCCCGATCAAGGATGTTTCCCGGCAGGCGGAGCCCCTGTCCATTCAGGACACCGAAGTACTCGATCAGGCCCTTCGGACCGAATACACGCTGCCGGTTCGTTCGGAACCGGATGAATGGTTCATGCCCACCGGGGCGTTCTCCCGTTCGGGGTGCGGTCCGAGCTAGGTGCCTGGGCGGGGGTCGGTGGCCCGTTAAAAAATCGACACCACGGCGATAAATGGAATATTGACCCTGAAGCGACGACGAATTGCTCGCGTCAATTCGGGCGATGAATGCGGCTCAAAGCCGAAAGGAGTGCAACGTCATGGGTTATACGCACCAATACACGCAGCAGCGCGATTTCACCGATCAAGAGTGGAGTCGCCTGATGATGGCTTTCTCCCGGCTGTGTCAGGAAATGCCGTCCAGCAGCCGTTCGGCGGGCGGTTATTACTCGAACGATCCGTTGGCGATTGACGATCAGGAAGGCGGGGACCCGGTTTGCGACGAAGAAAGGATCCTGTTCAACGGAGCACCGGAACCGCTGTCCCATGAAACCTTTTTGCTGACCCGGTTCCGGGAGCGGATGGATCCCGATTCCCCGATCCCGCAGGGTTTCTGGTTCTGCAAAACGGATCGCAAGCCCTACGACCTGATGGTCTGTGCAACCCTGCTTATGGCCGCCAAGGTTGCTCCGGGCGTGCTCGAAATCCGTTCGGACGGTACACCCGAAGACTGGCAGCCCGCCCGAGACTTCGTGGAGCACGTCTTCAAGGTTCATCCTGACCTACTGGAGCCCCCGGCGTCGCCCGAGGCGTAGCTTTCAGGGAAAAATCGACAGCACGCCAGGGAATGGCATAATAATCCTGCAGTAACGACGAACCGCCCGCGTCCTTTCGGGCGATGAATTCGGCTCAAAGCCGGAAGGATCAATCTCGCAATGGATAACACGCAAGATCAATTCGATCATTCGGGTTCAACGCTTACGCTGGAGCTGACCCTTACCGCTAAATACGACCCTAACGGAGTAAATCCCGACCACCTTTATGACAATCTTCACCAAATGGTGAGGATGGCTATTGAGGAAGGTCTTCTGACGGATGGCACGAATGCCGAATTGAATGAATGGTCATCTTATGTACGAAAAGTCGCGGCAGACTAAGAAATCGACAAATCCGCAAAAAATGGCATATTGACCCTGAAGCGACGACGAACCGCCCGCGTCCTTCCGGGCGGCGGACAACCGGCCCGAAGCCGGTAGGAGCAATCTCGCAATGAATGACGAAAATCGGTCCAATGAGAACCCGGAAACCCTGGTTTCCGTTCCCGTCCATGCACTCCGCCAGGTACTCGATCTGGCCGAAATGGGCCGCGATGATCGTTCGGAATACCTGAACTCGTTCTATGGTCGGGTGGATTACGGTGCGGAACTGGATGATGCGCTCGATACCCTGGCCGCTCAGGATCGCGCGATGGACACCCTTCGGAACTGCCTCAAGCGGTCGGAGGAATCCGATAACCACCATCCGGATTCCGGCAGCGATGAAGTGATCGAAAAGGCCTATACCGTGGTGTTCCAGTTGCCGGACTTTCTGCCCGGTTGCGGGGGAGGCGACACATGCGTCTGGGTTAGCCACACCCACGGGCGCTTTTGGTCGGACGCTGTCCGAAATGCCGCTTACGCCGCCTGTGACGCCATCGACGGCATCGAGGACAAGTATGATCTGGCTGTTCTGCTGGCCTTCGAGGGCCACCACCAGGACCGGGTCGAGGCGAATTCGACTCTACACGCGACGGCACCGGAAGACGGTTCTGGATACTGGGACGAAGACCCGGACTTTACGGTCGAGGACTGGCAGTACGAAGTCGGCAATGATGACACCCGCGAAAGTTACTGGGGTTGGGTCGCGAAGCAACGCGAAGCCGCCAGGGAAGAAGCCGCGATTTAACCCGATGACCAGGTGAGTATCGACTAAAAAATCGACAGGCCGGGATGCTCTGGCATCCTGGTCCTGCGACACGACGAACCGCCCGCGTCTTTCCGGGCGGCGGACAACCGGCCCGAAGCCGGTCGGGAGAACTACCATGAACACCAACATCAATACCGAACCCACCGAATCTTCCGATGTCCCGGTTTCCCTGGACGATCTGAGGAAGGTTCTCGCTCTAGCCGAATACGGGCGCGAAGATCGATCGGAATACCTCAATTCCGAATATGGCCGCCTGGATTACGGGGATGAATTGAAGGGCGCGCTGGAGGATCTGTCCGCGCAGGAGTGCGCTTTGGGCCGTCTCGAGGCTCTGATCAATCAGTCGGCGGAGCAGGGTCACGATACGGGTGCCCTGGCGGAGAAGGATTACACCGTGGTTTTACAGCTACCGGGCTACCTGCCCGGTGTTGAAGGTGCGGATTCCGCTGTCGTCTTTGTGGGGCATGCCTGTGCCCCTAACTGGCAAAATGCAGCGATCCGTGTTCAGGATTCCGCCTTCGGGATGATCGATGGCCTCAAGGACGTGGAGGATCTCTCGATCCTAGTGGCCTTCGAGGGGCATCACGAGGACCGGACCGAGGCGAATTCGGCTCTGCGATAGTGACTGGGCCTGAGTCGCCAAGGAGCGTGAACGCTCCCAGGAGAAGATGACTCGATCTAGCCGATGGCCGGGGTGCTATCCGCGCCCCGGCTCTCTTCCCAAGCGAACCGCCCGCGTCTTTCCGGGCGGCGGATTCCCGGCCCGAAGCCGGATTGGACGTTGAATCATGCCGAACATTCCCGGTGAGTACAGTGCTGTCGAGGCGAAAAAGATCGTCGCTTCGGTTCTTTCCGAACATGGGCTCGCGTATGACCGCCTTCGCGCGCGGACCGTGAGCTTCGAGGGGCTTGGGTATGGCCGTGCGGTGTTCGTGAAACCGGTTGGCCTTCGTCTGCCCAATCCGGCGCTCAAGGCCGCCAAGAAAGACCTCCCCAAGGGGGTATGCCTGGATACCCCGCAGATCGTTCCTCCCTCGGGCGTCATCGCCTGACGTCCGGACTTCATATCCGCACCTGTAAGAAATCGACAGGCCGGGATGCTCTGGCATCCTGGCCCTGCGACACGACGAACCGCCCGCGTCCTTCCGGGCGGCGGATTCCTGGCCCTAAGCCAGTGGGAGAATCGAAATGAATAATTTGAATACCAACTCGGTGGTGGGAAGCCGCGAATACACCGTTGTTCTGAGCTTTCCGAAATTCTTTCGTGACGCTTTCGATCAAGTCCCCTGCTGGGTAGGTTTCGGATCGGGCGATGGCCCCATGAACGCGGCCGCCGAGGTCCAGAAAGCCGCTGCGGCGGCTTACCCCGAGGTCCGAGGCCCCGAATCGTTTCCCGTGATGTTCGTTTTTGAGGGACGCCACTACGACCAGGTGCGTTGCAACCCGTTTAGATGCAGCGAAGGTCCGAGCGGCGAGGCGTTCACGGACTACTGAATGCACGCCTAAAAAATCGACAGACGGATCGTTTTCGGTAATCTCATTTTTGCCAACACGACGAACCGCCCGCGTCTTTCTCGGGCGGAGGATGTGGCCCCAAGCCGCAAAACAAAAGGAGCGAAAGATGCTTGCAGAACAAGCGAATGAACTGACTTACGTTCCGCTCGATTGCCTGATGGTCGAGCCGGATTTCAACCCGCGCCGTCACTTCGACGCCGCTGCCGAAGAAGACATGAAAGCCTCGGTCGCCAGCAAGGGGATCGTGCAGCCGCTGGTGGTGCGCCCGGCAGGCGAGGAAGGGTACTACCGCGTGGTGGCCGGTGAACGGCGGCTGCGGGCGGCTCAGGCTGTTGCGCTGCCGCAGGTGCCGGTGGTCGTGCGGGACGTGGACGACGAAGAAGCCCGTGTTCTGGCGACGGTGGAAAACGTCGCCCGTGCCGATATGTCCCCGACCGAAGAAGCCGACGCCGCCCGCAAGGTGGTCTCCGCCTGTGAAGGCGACCACGCCGAAGCCTGCAAGGTGCTGGGCTGGTCGCGGAAGAAGCTGGATTCCCGTCTGCTGCTGCTCAACTGCACCGACGCGGTGAAGGATGCGCTGTCGAGGGGCGAGATCAAGAACGGCCACGCCGAACTGCTGTCCTCGCTGCCCACGGCGGTTCAGGACAACTCGCTGCCGAAGATCGTGAACGATGGCGTGAGCGTCCAGATGCTCCGCGAGCGGATCGGTGGCTACGCCCTGGAACTGGAATCCGCGGTTTTCGACCGCACCGAGTGCATGACCTGCCCGCACAACTCCAGCACGCAGGCGGGGCTGTTCGAGGAGCACATCGGGGAGGGTCGCTGCACGCTGCCGTCCTGCTTCAACGAGAAAACCGAGGCGGCGATGCAGGCCCGCAAGGCGGACCTGACGGAACAGTACAACACCGTGCGTCTGGACACCGAGGCCGAGCCGGGCACCCATACCATTCTGCTCGTCCGCGACGTGGGCGAAGTGCAGATGGCCGCGTGCAAGGGCTGCGCGAGCTTCGGCGCGATCCTCTCCACCGACCCCGACCGCATGGGTCGCGTCACCGAAGACGTGTGCTTTGACCTCAAGTGCCACAAGCAGAAGGTTGAAGCCCATGCCGAAGCGCAGAAACAGGTGGATGCGACCCCGACCGGCGAAGGCGAGGACAACGAAACCGCTGTTGCAGGGGAGACCCCGACCGCCTCGGAGAACGTGGGCCACGACGCCCCGGCTCCCGCCAGTACCGGCGCAAAGCAGGCTTCGTCGGGTGTGGGCCAGGCCCCGTCTCAGGCGGTCAAGGCCCAGCCGCGCAAGGTCATCGAGACGGTGCAGAAGATTCGTCGTGAAGTCGCCGCCAAGCGGGTTCAGGACGACCCGATTCTGCGTCGCGCCATGCTGATCGCGTCGCTGCTTCCGAAGCTGCAGGTGCCGGAGGACGCCAGCGACACGCTGAGTCACGTCACTGCCCGGGAAACAACGGCAGGCAGGATCGCCGCACTGGCGGCGCTCGATCAAACGACGCTGGATCACCTGATGCTGGAGGTCGTGACCCAGCTGACCCGCCAGCCGATGACCAATGCTTTCGATGTCGGGGTCAATGCGCCCGAGTGCGTGACGGCCTGCCTGTCCGCCGCTCCCTTCGACTGGAGCGAGCACTACGCACTGGATGCGGATTTCCTCGATGCCCTGACGAAATCCGGGATCGAGTCGGTACTGACGCAGACCGGCTTTTCGGGGGCCTTTGATGCCGCCAAGGGCGAGGGGAGCTTCAAGGCGCTCATGGGCAAGAAGAAGCCCGAAATCATCGACGGGGTGATGAACAGTGGGCTCGACCTGTCGCAGTTCATTCCCGACACCATTACCAATGGCCCGAAGGCCACGGGAGGCACGCAATGATCGCCACGATGGCAAAACTGCTGGACCGGGAGGGTGAAGTCTCGGTCGAAATCAAACGCGAGGGCGATGGCTACCGGGCCATCGTCCAGTTCCACGGGGCCGTCGCTACCCAGGACCTCTCCGACGAGGCCCAGGCGTTGCGCCAGAAGGTGGCGATGCCGCTGGTGGTTCGCGCCTCCACGCCCGAGGCGCTGGAGACGGCCCTGGCCGATCTGGCCGACCCTTTCGCGCAGACGAACCGCGACATGCGCGACACCGTGAACGACCTGATGGCCGATGCCCGTGAGGCCCGCAAAACCGCTCAGGCGGCGGAGTCCAAGAAAGCGCCCGAGAAGGGCGGCAAGAAGGAAACGACGCCACAGGCAAGCGGTACGGACACCACGACCGCGCCGAATGACACGACCGAAGAACCCACGGCGGATGCGGATAACCCGCTCGGCCTGTAAGCGAAAAGGACTCGATGATGACTGCAACGACCGAAACGATGACCCGCATCTTCCGCCTCGGGGCGACCGACTTCCCCGACCCGGACCCGCAGATGCAGCCCGATGACGTGGTGGAACTGCTGCAACGCAACAACCCGGCGATGCCGCCGTGTCAGTTGGGCGAGCGCAGTGTCGAGGGTAACCGGCTGGTGTTCACGCTCGACAAGGAACCGGCCAAGACGAAGGGGTAGGGGGATGGAAGACGTGCGCGAAACCCTGGAAGCGTGGCGGACGATGCCCGTAGAGACGGATCAGGAGGCTCCGAATGTCGGAGCCTCCTCGCCGGATGCGGAAACGCCGGAGCCGGTTCCCCAAAGGCTTCTCGTCCAAGCACCCAGCATCCTGAAGCGTTTCCCGGCGTCCATCCCGGCCCATGTTCCACCGGAACACATGGAGCCCATCTAGGGAGGCACTATGCAGATTCCTTCGATCCCGGCAGAAGCCTGGGCGAAAACCGTGCGCAACCTGAACCCGGACCCGTTCGCGCCGATACACAAGCGCGTCTTCGGGGAGTGTCTGACGATGGGGCTGGACGATGGCGTTCTTGATGAAGGCGTCGTCCAGACCGCGCTCCAGGGAGAAGATACGAATCGCCTGTGCGAACTGACCGGGCAGGCGGTTCGCCACCGACTCGGTGTATCGTCGAAACCGGAAGATCCGAGATATACGACGCTGTTTTCCATTTCGACCGATATTCCCTCCTTCAATCCAGACGTGCAGCCGGGGAGCGTGGTTCTTGAGCATTCGGGCTTTGAGCCGGACATCCTGGACTTCTCGATGGAGGCGCTGACGCGGGAGGACCCGAACAAGGCGCAGGATGTCCTTCTGGTTCTGGCGGTACTGGAACGTTTTTTCCCTGGCCTCCAGACGGGTTCGGATGTCGCGCACCTGGCGTGCGACATGGATGAGCTGGCAATGGAGTTTTCCGATCGCGCGCATAATCGGTTGAGCAACCCGGAAAACGCGACGGAATCCATTCTGGACGGGCTTCGAGACGAGTGGGAAGACGCCTGTGTCGGTATTGTCGGGGAGCGTCCGGACGACGAAATGTTTGAGCATGTCAAAACGCTCTATCTTCTGGCTCACGCGGCTCCTTCGGCGCTTTACGAGCCGCTCTTTTCTCTGCGTGCGGATGCTTCACGCGTTGATGCGATGTTCGAGGCTCGCCATGATCGGGGTGGCAGTGAATTGGATGCTCTGGTGGAGCGCGCCCATGCGCTATGGTTGATGGCGGATCGCGTGGACGAGGAGCGTTCCCGTGGGCCGGAACGGGTCATCCCTTATAGCCTCGGGGCCGGTCTTCTCGTTCTGGATACGGATCAGGAGGCTCGGCTGAAGGATGCCGCCGTGGAGGTTGCCGATTCCTTCCTGCGGATGGATATGGAAGCCGGCGAAGACAGGGATGCGGTCGCGTTCTCCCTGGAGCCGCAGCGGTGGGGCGAAACCCTTGATGTGCTTCGCCATATTCTGGACGCCAAAAGTCTCCTTCACGATTTGGCCGTTGCGCTGCGAAAAATTGACGAACCCGACAAGAGCGATAGCCTGAGTCCGTGAATCGAGCAACCGCACTTCATGCGGCGGAACCGGCCCGTAGCCGGATCGCAGGAGCCGAACGATGGCCTTAACCCCGACCTCTGCAATCCTCTTCCACGAGGAATCGGGTCAGCACCCCGCAACGGCGGGTCTGCAAGAACATGGCATCCAACTGGGTTACAGCTTCGGAAGCCCCAGCGTGCGTGGGCTTGCCACCGTGCATTCGGTCTATACGTCCGAGGGTGCGCCCCCGGCGCTGGGCGCGGGACGGGCACTCTCACGGGAGGATGCTCGGGACTTCCTTCGGGCGTTGGCAGGCGAACCCGATGAACCGTTCGACACCCTGGAAGATTTCCTCGACGGATCGGTGCTCTACAGCACCTCGAGGCTCCGGGTCTGGTTCGTGCCTCGTCGCAAACGGACGATGTATATCCGTCGCTCCGCTTCCTCCGAGGATCTTCGGCTGAACGTTTTCTGGCCGTCGCTGGTGTTCGCCGCAAACTCCGCCGGCCAGCTGTACCTGGCTGCGACGGCAGGGGTGGCTCGCCCCACTCCTCAGACGCGGCTGTTCCACCCGCCGCTGATGAACATTTATGAGCGAGGTGAAATCTGTCGCGGTTCGATTCGGACCCCGAGTCATCCGGTTTCTTCGTATGCGATGAAGGAATGGGAAGAAGCGGTATTCCAGACGTGGTTCACCCACGTTAATCACGACGCCACCTTCGCCTCCAGAGACTCGGTGAACACCGCCGAACACATCCAACGCTGGCGGTCGCTTGAGCAGGCCGGACGGAGCCCCAGGGTGTCCGAAATGGCGGAAATGGGGTGTACGTTGGCCCCGTGGGTTCGTTTTGTGGGGGAGCGTTCGTGATGATGACGAACAAGTTGACGGTTCCCGATTCCTGGCTCCATGAGCCCATCCCTGTGACGCTGGTTGGCGCGGGCGGCACCGGCTCGGAGGTTCTGGACGGCCTGGTGCGAATGCACCACGGTCTCGTCGGCCTTGGTCATCCGGGACTGAATGTCCGGGTGTACGATGGCGATACCGTGAGCGCGTCGAACATCGGCCGCCAGCGATTCGGCCCACGGGATGTCGGTCAGAACAAGGCCGTCACTCTGGTCTCCCGCTACAATCTGTTTTTTGGCCTCGACTGGGAAGGCGTGCCGATGATGGCGGACCCGGAAACGCTGAGGGGTGATCGGTGCGGCCCATGGGTGATGCCTCTGCTCGTGACTTGCGTGGACCGGGCCTCTTTCCGCGTCGCATTGGCCGACCACTGGACGGGTCGGGGTTCTCCGATGGGGCCGCCGCCCCTTCTCTGGCTGGATATGGGCAATGGGCAGCACCGAGGGCAGGTGGTTCTGGGGCATCTGGCCCGGGACGATCACCGTAGGCCGGAGTTCAAGCTGCCGCACATCGTGGATCTGTACCCGGAAATGCGGGACCAGCCCGACGACGACGCGCCTTCGTGCTCGATGGCCGAGGCGCTGGCGTCGCAGGACCTTTGGGTGAACAAGTACGCCTCGATGGGCCTCTCCCTGATCTGGAGCCTGATCCGGGAGGGCGAGATCGACCATCACGGCATGTTCTTCGACTCCCGGCAGGGCTCCATGCAACCCCTGCACATTGATCCGGCCACCTGGTCGATGTTCGGGTACACCGCCCCCGAGGCAACGGGCGTGTCGGATTGACGGCGGCGCCATGAGGGAATTATTTTGCCCCTTCCCCCTCCGGGGTAGACCCCGGAGACAAGCCGGCCTCCACGGGCCGGCTTTTCTTTTGGGCGACCTCCGCTGCCCCCCAGACTTCCAGGATACCCACGAAAAAGGGCGACCCGAATGGATCGCCCTCGATCGACTTCCCGATACGACCATCGTTTCAGGGCCGACTGACCTCCATGGCCTTCAGGATGGTCGATTTTTTCAGGCGGACCACGACGCCGCTCACGTCCAGTGCCCGCCAGATGTTTTTTCGACGGCGGAGGCGGATCTTCTCGAAGCGATGCCCCATGTTGTAATTGCCACCTGAGACCAGGGGGTCGCTGAACCGGATCACCGTCCCGACTGGTAGCGCCCCCGCTTCCGCATCCTTGAGGCAGGCCGCGCGCCACTCCCGCATACGCTCCAACGAGTCTTCGTGGACATACGGAGCGAAGTCCTCCACGGGGCTCAACTGGTCCAGGATGCGCTTCGGACAACTGCACTGGCGCGGGAACATGGACTCCTGCATTTCCTTGCGGCAGAACGCTTCTTCTTCGCTCCGTGGTGCGATCTTGAGAGCAACGACGAATGCCATCACCAGTCGGTCCGATTCCCCGTGTTCGTTCGAGACGGGGACTTCCGCCGCGGCGTAATACGCATCTGAAACTTTCAGGGCGGAATCGAGGATTTTCACATCCGGTCCGCAGATATTCCGATCCAGGTATTTCTTGATGCCCTCAAATGGCATCGGCCCGCACAACCATCCCATATTTCATACTCCTTTCGGCTTCGCGCCGTTTGCTCGTGATCTTCATTTTCATTGTACATCTTCGTCTTTCTTTCGCCATTTTTTATTGCGCCTTTCTTTCGTCAGTGCCAGGATTGCTCGCAAACCGAAAGGAGAATTGCGATGGCGGAAAATACGAATATCGAGTGGGCACACCACACCTTCAATCCGTGGATCGGCTGCACCAAGGTCGGTCCCGGCTGCGACAACTGCTACGCCGAACGCTGGGCGTCGAATCGGGCCTCGAAGCCGGTTCACTGGGGTCCTGGCGAGCCCCGGCGACGCACGGCGGAGAGCAACTGGAACACGATCCGCCGTCTCGAGCGCCGCAACGCGGAGGCCGGCACCCGTGAGCGGGTCTTCGTCGCTTCGCTGGCGGACTGGGCCGACCGGGAAGTGCCGGACGAATGGCGCCGGGACCTGTTCGACCTGATTGCGGAATGTCCGTCGCTGGATTTCCTGCTGCTGACCAAGCGCATCGGGGTCGCGCGCCGGATGCTGCCCTGGATGGCATCGGGTTCCGATGGAACGCCGTGGCCGAATGTATGGCTGGGGGTGACCGTTGCCAACCAGGAGGATGCCGAGCGGGACATCGACAAGCTGCTGGCGACGCCCGCGACGATGCGCTTTCTGTCGATGGAGCCGCTGGTGGGCCCGGTGGATCTGGATCGGGCAATGCCGGCGGACGCCGCCATCGACTGGATCATTGTCGGCGGCGAATCGGGGCCGAACGCGCGCCCGATGCATCCAGCCTGGGTGGAGGCGATCCGCGACCAGTGCCAGGCACGCGCCATCCCCTTCCTGTTCAAGCAGTGGGGCGAGTGGTCGCCGCAGGGCCCGCTCGTCATGGAGGTGGAGGCCGCCTCGAATCCGGACGATCGAGTGGTCGTTCTGAACGAACACGGGGAGTTCGGTTCAGCCGTGGCCGGGGCTTCGCACCTCAGCGGGTCTTGGCCGCACATCATGCTTCACGTCGGCAAGAAACGGGCGGGGCGTGTGCTCGGCGGCCGGCACTGGGACGAAGTGCCGACGTCGCCCTGCGAGGTTCTGGAGGAACCGGCATGAAACGTGAAATGACTGAACGTAAAGGGGTAGCGAATTTGCGGCCCGGTCAAGGCCATTTCTTCATTCTCGGGGCGCCCGACCCTGAAATGTTCCGCATCGAACGTGTTCTGGAGATCGGTTCCCGTTTAGGCCTGGTCGCCGGGTATGGGCGTGCGCTTTTTGAGGGTGACCCCGTCCACACAAAAAGCGCGTACAGCGCGACCGGTGTTGCCGTAACGGTGTCGTCAGAAACACCGTTGGTTCTGGTCGAGTGTGATTTCCAGTCGGAACCTCCCGGCACAGTGGTTCATCGTATTGATCATCATCATCCCGGTGATCCGGGGTTCGATATGGGTCCAACCGAATTCTGGCGCGGCTCTTCGATCGGGCAGGTTGTGGAATACCTCCATCGTCTGTCTTCCGCAAATCCAGAAACGACCTATGCTCTGGGAAAAGCACTGATGCCGCTCGACGAAGACCTTCGATATGCTGCCGCTGCGGATCACTCCCTCCCTCATGCCTACCATGGCCATTGCCCCGGTATTGATCCCGATCGCCTTGAGCAGTGGCGTATTTTATCCCGCGCGCATCTGCAGGGTCGCCCTGCGGGGCAAATACGTTATTCGTTCAAGAAGGGGCGTTCCAAGATTCGTTCGGCCATGCAGAATCCGGAAACCTCCCTGACCATTGCGGGTAAGCCCGTAGCGATCATCCATGGTTATGTTCCGGGCATCAAAGATGCCTCGGCTCAGTTGGGCATACCTGTCGAACACCATGTTAAGCACAGACAAACGGGGATCCCCAAGGTGGGTATCTTTGGGGCTCCCCCCGGCGTGGTTGAGGCCTGGATGTCGGAGCGCGCTCCGTCTCTCGGTCTCCAAGATATCTATGGTGCGCCTCTGCGCGGTTATGCCGGAGGGTATGGGAGATCGCCTGCATGAACCACGACGAACTTACCGCGCTGGCGGTCAAATGGCTGCGTCGGCCGCGAAACCGAGATCGATCTGAAACGCGAAAACCGGCGCCTGGAAGCTAGGCTGAACCGCGTGTCGAAATCGCCGTCCTAGCGATCCGGCCGTGCTCCGGAACCTGTAAAACGAGACAAGGCGCTTCTCGACGGTATGCTGATGTTCGGATTACCGGCGGCAACCGGTTCAGCCGCATGGAGAAATCGACATGAATTGGGACTTGTTTGCTTTCGTAGCTATTTGCATCTTGTTCGGTGTAGTGGTGACCCTGCTGATTTCCGATGATGACGATGGCTTGCCTATTATGCGCACGGGGCTCGTGCTCACCATCATTTTTTGGTTCGCTGTGTATTGGTTATCCAACCAGGAGATCGGCCAGGACCGCTATGCGGTGCTTTTCTCCATTGCCGACGAAAGCGAAGAAATTCATGATCGCGTCCGATCGCTGTTCGAGACGGGCTGCTGGAAACAAGAAGATTGCATCGCTCGCTGGGAATACCAAAAGATCATGGACGACATCGTTGAAGAACAAGAAGAAGAGAGTATGGGGCAAGCAAAAAGTCGGCTCATGGAATCCATCCGTGGCGAGAACGAACATGAGTGAGGACGTTCCTGCTTGATGGGCGTAGGGCGGCCCCGAACAGGTGTTCCCCTCGAAACCGGCGCCTGGGAGCAAGATTGAACTGGACGCCGAGCTTGCCGCCCTCGCGTTTCGATCGTGCCCCAGTTCCCGAGAATTCGACAAGGCGGTTCTTGATGGCATACTGGGAACCGAATCAAAGGCGAACCGTCCGCGCCTCTCCCGGACGGCGGATCACCGGCCCGCAGCCGGCGAGGACTCGAGAATGGCAAAGCGCAAGATCGAAGTCGGATCCCAGCTGATCTATCACACCATCGTTTCTCAGGCCGGGTCTTTCGACAAGGCACTGCTCGAATTCGTCATGAATTCAGTGGATGCCGAGGCCGCTTCCATGTCCATTGAAATGGATACGAATGGATTCCGTGTAACGGATGATGGGAAAGGCATTCAGCGTATTCAGGATGTCGAAACCTGTCTCGGCACACTGGGCTTTGAGCATGACAGCACGGAAAGCAGGGTCTTTGGGAAATTCGGCGCCGGGCGCTCCCAGTGCTGGAGCTTTGCGCCGACCACCATGCGGACCGGCTCCTACCGCATGGATGTGGATATCAAGAACTGGGGTCTCGAATATGAACTGCTCGAAGATCAGGAGCCGGTCGACGGTTTTCTGGTGACGGGGCAGTTCTATGAGCCGATGTCCCTCTCCGAAGTCGAAAGAACGGAGACGAACCTTTCGGAAATGGCTCGGTATATCTCCATGCCCGTCTATTTCAACGGGAAACGTCTCAACAAGCCACCGGAAAACGAGAAGTGGACGCTGGAGACCGAGCAGGCCCGGATCCGTCTGGACCAGAGCAGCAGCCTGCATGTGTACAACCTCGGTGTTCTGGTGTGCCGCTACAACTCCCACGAGTTCGGCTCGGGCGGGGTCGTGGTTTCCAACCAGCCGCTGCAGGTGAATCTCGCACGCAATGCGATCCTCGAGTCGATGTGCGATGTGTGGAAGGCCATCAAGAAGGATATCCGCAAAGCGGTCGGCAACAAGCCGAAGAAGTCCAAGAGCCTGAACGATTCCGAACGCGAGTATTTCCTGCGTCAGCTGAAATCCGGCGATATGACGCTGAGCGATGATGGAGCCGAGGATCTGCGTCTTCTGCAGGACGTGACCGGCAAACGCCATCGGATCGGGCGGCTCCGTAACCTGCAGATGGTGACGTTCCCGCCGAGCCGGGAAGACGAGCGCCTGGCGGCGCGGGTGCATGAGAAGGGCAGTGCGTTCGTTCTGCACCCGCAGATGCTGTCCATGCTGGGGCTGTCCGACCCGTCGCCGGAGGAAGTTCAGGCGGCACTGGAATCCATCCAGTACGTTACCCCGGGCCCTTGCGTGGGTGGGCCCTTTCACTCCGCGTTTCAGGGCCGCGTGGAGTCCTTCGACACCTTCCGTGACCAATTCGATGCCGGGCATGATCTGCTGGACGACAGGAAGGATCTGAGCAAGGTCGAGCGGTGCGCGATCAAGGCGGTTCGGGATATCTCACGCCGTGTGGCTTCGATGTTTACCCGAATCAATGGGACCCCCATGAACCCCCGTCGGATCTATTTCGGGGTCAGCGAGACCGCCGAGGCGTGGACGGATGGCGAGACCTACATCGCCATCGACCGCGAAGTCGTGAAAGAACTGCGTCGTGGATACACCGGCGTTGTCCGGGTGCTGAACCTGCTCGTCCATGAATACTGTCATGACAGTGCGGATCTTACGGGGCATTCGCACAGCCCGGAGTTCTTCGAACTGTACCACGAGGTAACGCTGTCTCCCTCCTATGGGCGCATGGTTCAGGATCTGCTCAAGGCCTATCACAATGCGCTGAAAAAGGCCGGCCTCAAACCGACCAAGCACATGACGGACTCCTTCGATCTGGATCTCAACGTTGCCAGCATCGAAGACCCCGAGGATCGCGCGATTGCCTGACCCTTTCGGAATCCCGCACCACCCATATAAGACGGGCCAAGGAAGGCCCGTTTTTTCGTTCGTGGAACCCTTCGGCGCATCGGATTTTCAGATAAAGAAATCGACCGCATCGAGCGTTTCGATATACTGGATTCGAACTTCAAGAAGGAGCTTCCCATGCCCCGAGTCAGCAAGGTTGTCACCCGCAACGGTGACGAAGGAAATACCAGCACCGCCGACCGTCGCCATATCCGCAAGAGTTCGGAGCGGATCGAGGTGATCGGGACCATCGACGAACTGAACGCCCTGGTCGGCCTGCTGCGTTGCGCAATCCCCTCCGGCGAGGATTCGAGCGAAGACGATGAATTCCTCGAGATCACGCAGAACCACCTGTTCAACATCGGCGGTGGTCTGGCGATGGGCGAGTCCATGATGCCGGCCGACGCGGTGGAAATGCTCGATAGCGAGATCGAAGCGCACAATGATGAACTTCCCCCTCTCAAGGAATTCGTGCTTCCGCAGGGCTCGGAGGCCACGGTGCGGGCGCATGTGTGCCGTACGGTGACCCGTCGCGTGGAACGCAGTCTGGTACGTCTGGTGGATCAGGAGGACCTGCCCGCCGCGGTGGAGGCTCTGCCGTATATCAACCGGCTGTCGGATTACTTCTTCGTGCTGTCCCGGAGCCTGTCCGCCGCGGCCGGTGCCACCGAAGCCCAGTGGTCCAAGCCACCGAAGCCCGAAACGAACTGAGTCCTGAATGGACGCCGGCCCGAAGCCGAAGGAGAAGCCGATGATCACTGATAATCCCCCGACCGCCCGCAAAACGCTTCGCGACATTCGCGCCAGCCTGCCGACCCGTACCTTCGCCGGCTTCACCTGGCCGCGCGTGCGAGCAATCGAGCCCCGTGCTCCGCTCGCCGCACGCCTGGACCGTTACAAGCGCCGGACCCGTCTCACCAAACATTACGATGTAGCCGACCTTCGCTATGCGGGGCAGGGCGCCGTGTTATTTCTGGACAGCGATCTCGCCCCCGGCCTGCGCTGGAAATGGTGCGACGAAGTATCCGACGCGATCTGCCCCACGGGATGGTTCACGGATCCCGGCGATGAAGATGAAACGATCCGCGGGATCGTGATGCGCCTGCCTCACGGCCGGGGATTTTTGGCCGGCTGGTCGATGGGTGAGGGCATGCCCAGCGTGTTCGACGAGGAGATCCACCACGACGAAACCGACGCGGCGCACGCGGCCGATAACATGGCCGAGCGCGCACGCGAGTATCAGGAGGGAATGGACGCTGAGTTCGTGGAGGCCTGAATCCGGGCGATGCTTGAATCCGGCCGGAAACTGGGGGTGCGTACCGTGAAACGCGAAATCACAAGCGCCTTGCTGGGCCTCGCGGGTTTGCCGCTGCCCCCCTGTCGTTTCAGGGGGGGTATCCGCCAAATGTCGCTCCCGGGGATTGGTTCAATCGCCCCGACGTGCATAATGGTATTCGGGTTTCCACGGAAGGAGCATGCCATGACCCCCATTAGCTGGGATCGCAACCTCGAACTGGGCATCGATGCCATCGATGAACAGCACAAGCGCATCTTCGACTATCTCCAGCAAGTCGACCACGCCATCGCCACCGGGGATAAACAGGAGGTGGAGTCTGTCGTGAATGGCCTGCTGGACTATACCCAATCACACCTGGTGTTCGAGGAAGGGCTGATGGAGAAGGCTGAGTACCCAGCCCTGGAGGCGCACCGTCAGGTTCACCAGGCGTTCGCCGGACGCATCCAGAAGCTGCGCGAGGAGCTGGACAAGGGGTTGGACCCTCTGGGGGTTGCGCGCAAGATCCGCTCCGACCTGGGCCTCTGGCTGCTGAATCACATCAAGCGCGACGATCAGGACTATGTGCCGTACGTCCGCCCGATCCTCGAAGGCGGCTGGCTCTCGCGCTGGAAGCAAAAGATTTTTGGCTGAGGGAATCCATCCGACTTGAAGAAACGGGCCGCCCCCTCGGGGATGCGGCCCGTTCTTTGTTCAGAGACCCACTGTTCCTGCATATTGAAGCCTCCATCGCCTGGTTTTACACCCGGAAACGCTCCACACGTTGATGCAGTTCAGCGGACAGCCGGGAAAGTTGCTCGCTGGCTGTTGCCACCTGACTGGAGGCGCTGAGGCTTTCGTCCGCCGTCGTGCTGATGGTCTGCAGGTTACGGTTGATCTCTTCGGACACGGTGCTCTGTTGCTCCGACGCGCTGGCGATCTGGGTCGTCATCTCGTCAATCGTCCGGATTGACTCCGTCAGCTGGTTCAGGCGATCACGCACGCCGTGAACTTCCTCCACAACACTAAGGGCGCTGTTCTCGTTCCCCTCCATGGCGCTCACCGCCTGCTGCACTCCGCCCTGAAGGTTCTGGATGATTTCGCTGATACGTTCGGTGGACTCATGCGTGCGCCCTGCGAGCGTGCGGACCTCGTCGGCCACCACGGCAAATCCACGACCGGATTCGCCGGCCCGTGCCGCTTCGATCGCCGCATTGAGCGCCAGAAGATTGGTCTGTTCCGTGATGTCCTGAATCATCTTGAGGATCTGGCCGATCTCTTCGCTCTTCTCGGCCACGTCACGCACGGCATCCGCCGAGGAATGGATTTCGGAGGACAACCGATCCACTGCTTCGGCGGTTCCCTGGGACGACTGGTTCGCTTCGGTGACGGACTTCTCACCGGCGCTCGCTGCGTCCGCTGCGGACTGAGTATTGTTGGCGACCTCAGCAACGGTCGCCGCCATTTCATTCATCGCGGTGGCGACCTGGTCGGTCTCGTCCTTCTGCCGGGACACATCGTTGCGGGTCTGTTCCGCCACTGCCGCCAGTTGGTTCGTTGCGGAGGCCACCTGATCTCCGGAATCCACAATCTGACGGATCAGGGTTCGCATGTCCTCGCCCATGGTATTGAAGGCTTCGGTGGCCCTGCCAATTTCGTCATGCCCCCGTACCGGCAGCGGTTCACCTCTCATGTCCCCGTCGGCCATTTCCACGGCGCGTTCACGCAGAGCGTCGATGGCCCGCACCAGGTAGCTCGCCAACAGGACCGCCAGCATCAAGCCGGCGAGAACGGCGGCCGTTGACGCGCCGATCATGATCCCGGCGGATCGAACCTGTGCGTCCTGAGCCTCCTCGACCATGTCCTGGCTTTCCGACTCCATGACCTCCTGGAGATCCTGGAGGCCTTCTTCCATGGTCTCCAGATGCGTGACGGTCTCCCGGGTGTACTTCTCCTGGGCCTCACTGTCGTTGCCTTCGCGTGTCGCCTCCGTGATGGGATGGGCGCTGGCGTGCATCTGGTAGTGCGGTTCTTCGAGCCGATCGAATGCCCGCTGAAACTCCGGGCTCGACATTTCGTAGGCATCGGATTCCTGGAAGTCGTAATACCACTGTCCGAAAGCGCATTGGGTATGGTCCAGCTGCCCGGTGAATTCGTCCCCGGTCAGAATGGACTGTGACAGTTCCATCCCCCATCGAACATGGTTGTTCTCCATCTGAAGCTGGAACTGGACATCCTCCATCCGTTCCAGGGCGTCTTCGTATTGCGCTGCGGTATAACGATCACCGGCCAGACTGGTGAAGGCCATGAAGATCATCAGCATCAGGACGACGCCAAAGGCGAGTCCCAGCTTGGTGCGCAGTTTCAGGTTGGCGATCCATCGCATAGGGGGGATCCTTGGCTGGTCTTCAATTACAGAAACTCTTAGAGTGCCCGATTCTCTGGGCGTAACACCTTACCATGGTATCTTCTTTTCTTTAAGAGTTGAAGATATTGACCATCTGCGGTTTTCCATTACCCTTGCCCCGGTCAAGATCGCATATAACAACCGACCGATGGGGGTGGCAATGCAAACGCCCGAACAGCGCATCCAGCGCATTCTGAAACTCATGCGTCAGAAAGAAGATGAACGGGCTTTCCAGGTATGGCTGGGCGTTCCGAAACGACAGCGAACCGAGGTTCGCCAGGGTCTCGGGGATCTGGCGGTGCGCAAACTGGAGGAGCGCCAGCAGGCGCTGGACGCACGCCGCCGACAGCGACAGGCCGATCTGGAGCGCCAGCAGGCCGAACGGTTGGACCAGGCCAAACAGATGGAAGCCGAGCGCCAACAGGCCTGGGAAGCCTTCCTGGAACGACTGGAGAATGTTCGATCGGAACAGGGGGATGCAGCCCGGATTGCCGCGGCATCCGAATATCTCCAGCGGTCCATGGATCCTCACCTCGATGCCGACGAGCAAACCCGTTGCCGTGAGCTTCGCCGGGAGGCGATGTGGGGTTCCCGGGTTCGCGAAGCCCTCGGCTGTTCCCGGGGCGAACTGGACCGCTGGGACCAGGATGGACGTCTGCCGCACGCCTTTTCAGCCTCCGTGAATATCGGCCCGAAAACCGTACAGGGCCGGAAGTGGTACCGCGAAGATGTGGAGGGCGCGAAGGCGTTGTTGGAAGAGTGGCGGGCGTTCGACCGGGCGCGTCGCTCGAAAAAAACGAACCCGGACTGGATCCCCCGGCGCCGGACGGTCGAATCCGAATCGTGAGCGGTGGGTCTTCCGATCCCCAGAAATCGACAGCCGGATCGATTTTGCTAATCTGACCCTGAAATCAACGGAACCGGCTCGGAGCCGGAAGGAGAATAATCATGGCACTGCGTATCAAAGGCACGGAAACCGTGCTTCAGGGAACCAAGGAAGTGATTGAAGGCATCGCCCTGGTGCAAGGCATCGAGGAAGACGGTACGCCGATCTATGCAGGGGAAACTAAGGTCAACTGGGATTCCCAGCGGTTCGCGCTGGAAGATGGAAAGGTGATCTGGGTCACCGAGGATGACGAAGAGATCGCCCTCAGCCCTGACCAGATCGAGAACGCCCCGGACGAATAGGAGGCGATGTCGCCATATACAGCAACGACCATAACCGAGAACATGGGTGAAGGCGTTGGGTTTCTGATTGCCGCCGTGGTGCTTTTCGGTGGTTCACTGGAGTCGTCTGGGCTCCTGACTCGCCGGCCGGCAAGGCCGTAGCGGGTATTGGTTTCAGCCTGACTGCTTGGAGAAGAGGAGAGGTAAACAATGAGTAATTCGTTCGCGGAAAGTACAAGAGACGCTGGCGCAGGATCGAGGACTCCATGGGTTTTCGCCGATATACTGGCGGTTGTGCTAATAACAAGCATAATCGCAGGGGGTATTTACATTGGTACATCTCAGGAACCGTCGTCTCTGGCTTCATCCCACCATGTCGCGATGGCCGAGGCAAACACCAATGCACGGGCGCTGCTGGACGACCTGCGCCCGCTTCTCGACGACGAAAAGGCCGATATCCGGCCCGTGCTCGTAGCAGGCGGGTTTAGCGACAAGGTGGCAAATGTCATCACGGCGTCCGGGATTGACGCTGCGGCCATTATGTCAGACAAAGATGTGCTCACCGGTCCCGAGTTGAGGGCCATCCTGCGAGCGGCCATCACGGCCACCCAGCCTGCAACAGATGCCCTCATGAATGCCGAAACGGACGCCAAGGAAAATCGCCTGGGGCAGGCGCTCGGGGTGGGCAAATAGTGTCATTGGAGAAGAAATTTTCATGACGCCTCTCACCAGTCCCAAGCCGACGCTTTCTACGCCACCAAGGCGTGGCTTCTGCTGACACACGAACAGCGCCTTGGGTTGGTGGAGGGGATCTTCGAAGAGCTGGATGGCTGGGTTCGCCGCCATCTACGCAAGATCCTGTGGCGGCAATGGAAACGCCCGTTTATACGGGCCAAGAGACTGATGCGTCTGGGCGTAACGGAGGAACGGGCCTGGAAGAGTGCCACGAACGGGCGTGGCCCTTGGTGGAACTCGGGTGTATCGCACCTGAACCAGGCTCTTCCGAAGAAGCTCTTTGATCGTCTTGGACTGGTGTCGCTGGTGGATCAATACCATCGGCTCAAATGTGCTGCATGAACCGCCATGGTACGGAACCGTATGCCCGGTTGTGTGAGAGGACGGCGGGGGTAACTCCGCCTCCTACTCGATCCTGGGGGGGGGCTGGGGGTGTTCGGTCGCGACCGGGGAGAATGTCAAGGTGCGACCACCTGGAGACCCTGGAGGGGTTGCTGAGCGGTTCAATCACCGTTTTTCCCTGTCCTTCCTGGACCGCTTCATCCCAAATTGCCTGCCACGGGGCATCTGGGCGGTATGTGCTCAGGTCCGGGTCGGCTGTGGCAATTCGCAGCATGTCCGTGCTCCTTTTGGTCGGGATCAGGGGTGCACCCGCGCATGACACAAGGGCGCGGTTCAGGTAGAGGGTCACGAAAGAGGAAAGCGTTTACCTTCCAAGAAGGGTCGGGCCGGTGCGTTGACCGGGAGACCCGCGTTCGTAAAATCGACAGGCCGAGGCGATTCGCTACACTGGAGCCTCAATCAACGGAACCGGCCCGCAGCCGGAAGGAGCAACATGATGACTCAGGCAGCACCGAATGAATCGACCGATACCCTCTGGTTCGTGAATTACACGGATCAGCCCGTGGACGGTCCTGCGCGTACCACCACTACGGAGATGCGTGACTCGCTTGATAAGGCGCGCGCTGTCGCCAGGGCGCGTCCTGAGCGCCAGGGCTATATCACCGCGCACACCTCGCGGGGGCATTCGTTCACCTGTGAAGGTGATCGGGTGGTACTGATCGAGACCTTCGGTGGTTTCGAGCCGAGCGCGCAGGAGGCCCGGATGATCGAGGCCGAGACGGGCCAGCCCTTCACCCCGATGCCTGCCGGGGCCGTGGCGGCCGTGGCCTAGCACGGCCGCCAGCGGAGATCGCCAATGTCCACGTCACCACGCTTCTACGCCGGCATCGGGTCCCGGGCAACGCCCGTGGACGTGCAGGACCTGATGCGCCGTTCCGCCCGGGCGCTGGCGGCGCGGGGGTTCGTGCTGCGCTCTGGTGGGGCCGAGGGCGCCGATCAGGCCTTTGAGGCCGGGGCGGATGATTTGCGTGGCGCAAAGACCATCTATCGCCCGGAGGACGACCTGCCGGACTGGGCCTTTGCCACCGTGGACCGATACCACCCGGCGCCGGAGCGCCTGAAACGCTGGGGTCGGCGCCTGATGGCCCGGAATGCGCTGCAGGTGCTGGGTCCGCACGGTGACGACCCAGTGGCGTTCGTGCTCTGCTGGACGCCCCGGGCCGAAGGCAGGGGCGGTACCGGGCAGGCGTTGCGGATCGCGGCGGACTTCGGTATCCCGGTGTTCGACCTGGCACGGCCCTCGGTGCGCCGCCGGGTCGAGCGTTTTCTGTCCGGAACGGGAGAGGAGGTCTCGCGATGATGCCGGTCAAGCAGGTGCTCGAAAATCTCTGCCACAAGGATCCGCGCCACCCGCTGTACGCGCAAAATTACGGATGGATGGAGCCGGATGAAATCCCGCCGGCACGCACCGGGTGTGCCTGCGACAACTGCCATACCGGACGCGATGCGCTGGCCGAGGATCTCCTCTTCTGGTTTCAGCGAAACGCCATGGCGGAAGATGCGCTTTTCGAACTCGCCTATCTTCCCAATGAAACAACGATCGATGATGCGCGGACACTGGCGCGGTCCTCAATCCTTTCGATGAACGGATCGCTGGATCGCTGGGACGATCCCGTGGATTAACCTTCACCAAGAAATCGACAAGCGGCTTTCGCCTGTTATGGTGAAGTCGTGTTTAACGGAAACCGGCTCCAGGCCGGAAGGAGTATTTGCAATGGGTATGGATATGGTTGGCTACATGGCGTTCGGGCCGAGCCGTCTCGAGGTTGCCTCGTCGGCCGATTCCGGCGCCACGATGGACGCGCTTCGCGGCAAGGTGATGGAGGTTCGGAAGGATATTGCGTTGATGGTCGAGGGCGAGTCGCCTGATGATGTTGACATCAAGTTCTCGGATGAGTGGATTGTGGCGTTTGAAATGGCGGATGATGGCGATGTCCCCGATGAAATTCCCTCGATCTTTCACCCTTCGGATGCTGAAGTCACGGACGACGAAATCCTCAAGGAAGTCGAATCGCTGAACGACCTGTGGGAGAGCGCACAATATGCCCGCGACGCGATGATCCGTAATCTGGCAGAAGATCGGGAAGTGGGTGAGAGCCAGCGCATCATCGTCTCGGCCGGCGAACCCACCTGGGGTGACGAACCCGTAGGCTCCGGTTTTCAATCGCTGAAGGATCTGGTGGCGCATCCTTTTGCGGAACCACTGGGGATCGACTGATGGAGCTGAAGGGTTACGAGTTTCCTTCGCTGGATCGGCTGGCCGAATACCTTTCGGCCAGCCCGCTGGCGCACCGTAACCTTCGACTGTCGAAGTCGGGCACCTATGTCGGTGACGGCCGCCTGGTGGCGAAATACGCGTTGATTCCGAACCTGCATGCCATCACCCACGAGATCGCGCACGTCATCGACTTCTACCGCTGCGGTGCCATCGAGCGGTGCGGGGTGCTCGGGTTCGGCATGGGGTATCCGGAAGTCGAAGTGCTCGGGCAGCGTTTCCCGCAGCCGGAAACGACGCGCGCTCTGCGCTGCGAACTGCGGGTGTTCGCCATTCAGGCGCATCTGCTGTTCGGCGTCCTCGAGGTTTCGGGGCTGGATGAACTCCATGGTTTCTTCGAGGACTCGGCGCATACGCTGGCGACCAGCGCTTACGCGATGGAAGATGTGTTTGCGGTTCCTCGGCGCCGGGGCATCACGCGGAAAGCGCGGGCAGACCATGATCGGGTGAACGGCCGCTACCAGCGGGGCGAGATCGACTATCCGACCTACAGTGATGCCGGCCTGCTCTCGTACTGTGTGCGGACCTACGAGCGGGACCGCTTCGAGTACGCCCTGAAGTACCTGGTGCGGGACTATCAGAACGACACGCCCGAACGCGTGCTGGCGGACTACCGGGCGGCGATGGAACATTCGATTTTCGAGGAAGCGGGGGTCAAGGAGAAGAAGGCGGCATGATGGATCCAGGCATGACGCATGGCAGCGTTCCCTATCGGCTGACCGGGCCGAGCGAGCCGGTGATTGAAGGTTGGGGTCGGCGCGAATACGCCCGTGCTCACGGCCATGTGCAGAAGATCCGCGAATACCTCGGTCGAGTGGGTCGGGGCGAAGTCGGCCTTGGCGCGTTCGGCGGGCCGGCGCCGCTCGCGTGGGAGGTGCTCTTCCAGGACCCCGATCATGAGCGGGACGCGCACGGCCTCCCGAAAGCGATCCCGGCGATTTTCCGCCAGAGCGATGAAGTCTCGGTGGATGATCTCGTCCGGGAGCTGGGCAATCTGGTGGTGTGCTGGCGTGACGCCCAGCGGGCCGAGGACAGCAGGGTCATCCCGGTCCGTTCAAACGAAATCGTCGTGATGGCCGGGGACGGGGTCGTGGAAGGGGCGCCCAAGGGCGAAGGCTATCGGGCCCTGGAGCAACTGTCGCGGCATCCACTCTCGCGGTACCTGGAGATTCGATGATGGCTGAACCTGCAATCCGCCAGCCCCCTGAAGGCTTCGATCGCTGGATGGTCGAGCATGGTGGATACCGGCATCCCCGCCAGCTTCCCGACGGGAGCTATGCGGGCCTCATCCCGTTGCTCTATACCACGGGGCTGTGCCTCGGGGTCACCGAGGGCGGCTATCTTCGCCGGTACTGCTACGAAGACCCGGAGCGCGCTCTGGAGGCGCTGGAACATCTGGAGTCGGTGGAGGATGAACCGCTGGACGGGTGGGTGGCCCGGCGGGATCCGTATGGTCTGGACGCGGGATAAAGGGAAAGGACAGGAAGAGAATGGCGATCAACCAAGCGAAAATCATGGAAGGCCTCGAAGAGGCCGTGACGGGGCCGGACGAAGAATTCATCTACCGATTCCTGGACCTCTATGGCTTCCCGAAGGCAACGCTGACCCAACTGCGCAATGGGACCGGGAACCGCAATGTCGCAACGGAACCCGGTGCAGTGGCGCTCAAGAAGAAGGTCTACTTCCTCCCGGTGCCCCGGGGCGAGGACGTGCATGCCGCCCATGAGGCGCTGTTGCGCTCCGGGCGACTGGAACAGCACGGGATTCGGTTTACCCTGGTGACCGATTTCCAGTCGGTCGCGGGCTACGACCTTCATCTGGACGACTCGCTCGACGAGGCCTACACCAACCTGCATCGCAACTACGGATTCTATCTGCCACTGGCGGGCGTGGAGAGGGTGCGGATGCACACCGAGGCGGTGGCGGATGAAAAGGCCGCCGACCGCATGGGTCGGCTCTGCGATATGCTGCGCGACCGCAACCCGACCGAGACCGAAGAGGACATCCATCGCCTCAACGTATTCATGGCCCGGGTGCTGTTCTGCCTGTTCGCCGAAGACACCGGCATCTTCCGCCAGCACCAGTTCACCGAGACCTTCCTGAGCCACACCCAGGAGGATGCCTCGGACGCCCACGTTTTCCTCCGCGAGTTCTTCCGGGTCCTCAACCGGCCCCCGGAAGAACGCGGCGACGACGTGCCGGCGCACCTCGACGCCTTCCCCTATGTGAACGGCGGCCTGTTCCGCGAGGACCTGCCGGTGCCTGAAATGGGGGCCCGGGCCCGGCGCCTGATCCGGGACGCCGGTAAGCTCGACTGGTCCGCGATCAACCCCGACATCTTCGGTTCGATGTTCCAGGCGGTCATCGACCCGGCGCAGCGCGGGAGTCTCGGCCAGCACTACACCTCTGTCAGCAACATCATGAAGGTGCTGCGCCCGCTGTTCCTCGACGATCTGTACGCGGAACTGGCGAAGGCCAAGGGCAATCGCAAGCGGCTGAACCGGCTTCTGGAGCGGATCCACAGCCTCAAGGTATTCGACCCCGCCTGCGGATCCGGGGCTTTCCTGATCATCGCCTACAAGGAGCTGCGGCGCCTCGAAATGGCGATCTTCGAGGCCATGGATGGTCTGAACGGGAAAGGGGCCGGCGAGCCTCTGGTGCCGGACGTGCAGAGCGAGATGTTCGACCGTCCCGGGCAGCAGCCACTCATGCCCCAGCAGGGGCAGGGCGAAATCTTCATGTCCGGGATCCGCCTGGAGCAGTTCTACGGCATCGAGATCGACGACTTCGCCCATGAGATCGCGTTGCTGTCGCTCTGGCTGGCGGAACACCAGATGCATGCCGAGTTCGAGGCGAAGTTCGGGCACGCGGAACCGATGCTGCCTCTGAAGTCCAGCGGAAACATCGTGCTGGCGAATGCGCTACGCGTGAACTGGCGCAAGGTCTGCGATCCCTCGGATGCCGAGGTTGTGGTGATGGGGAATCCGCCGTTTCTGGGTGCGAATGGGCGTTCGGACAGCCAGAACGAAGACATGGCAAAGGTCTTCTCGGGGTTCCGGACCTACAAGTACCTGGACCTGGTGGCCTCCTGGTTCTGGAAGGCCGCGCAGTACCTCCAGGGCACCACGAACCACGCGGCGTTTGTTTCCACGAACTCGATCTGCCAGGGCATTCAGGTGGACATGCTTTGGCCGCCGATTCTGGATCTTGGTGTCGAGATCGAGTTTGCCTACCAGACCTTCCCGTGGAGCAATCAGGCCAAGGGGAATGCCGGCGTTCACGTCATCATCGTCGGACTGAGCGCGGACCCGGGACCCAAGCGGCTTTTTCAGCGCGTGGATGGCGAGTGGCGGGTGTCCGAAGCCCGGAACATCAGCCCGTACCTGGTGGAGGGCGGGGATACGGTCGTGCGTGGGCGGTCGAAGCCGTTTCGCAATGCGGCCCCGCTGGTTTATGGAAACAAACCGACCGACGGCGGCCACCTCCTTTTATCGCCTCCCGAAAAGGAAGAATTGGTGCGGAAGGAGCCGGAAGCCGCCCGCTGGATCCGGCGCCTGATGGGGGCCGAAGAGTTCCTGAATGGGAAGGAACGGTGGTGCCTTTGGCTCAAGGATGCAGCGAATGAGGAAATCAACGCGATGCCGCTGATTCGGGATCGGGTTGAGAAGGTTCGTGAAACGAGGCTTTCGAGTCCGGATCCGGGTGCTCGTGCTCTTGCGGATCGGCCCCATCAATTTCGGGACCTGAATTTCCCGGGTCAGTACATCATCGTTCCGCGCGTAACTTCGGAGCGCCGAGAATACGCGCCAGTCGGCTTCCTCGACAATTCAGTGATCGCGACCGATGCCGTCAATATCATCCCCGGCGCCACGTTCTACGAGTTCGGCATCCTCTCGTCACGCATGCACATGGACTGGCTGCGGCTGGTGGGTGGTCGTCTGAAGAGCGACTATCGTTACTCCGCCAAACTCGTCTACAACACCTTCCCATGGCCGGAACACACACCCGCCCAGCGCGCGGAGATCGAACGGCTGGCGGAGCAGGTCCTTCTGACCCGCGAGGAAACCTACGAACTGCCCCTCGCCGAGATGTACGATCCGGACAAGATGCCGGACGGCCTACGCCGGGCTCACCGGGAACTGGATGAAGCCGTCGAACGGCTTTTCCGGGATCGCCCGTTCCGCGACATGGCGGAGCGCGAGGAATACCTGCTCGCGCGGTATGCGGAGCTGGTCGAGGAAGAACAACGCAAAGGAGGCCGCTGATGCCCACTGATCTGATCCGCGTCGAGTACGGGCGTACCGGCAAGAGCGCGCACACCGACGAAATGGGCATGCGGGAGATGCAGGCCCGTGCCTTTGAGTCCCGGGAGCAGCAATACCTGCTGATCAAGGCACCGCCAGCCTCGGGCAAATCCCGGGCACTGATGTTCATCGGGCTCGACAAGCTGGTGAACCAGGGGGTCGACAAGGCCATCGTGGCGGTGCCGGAACGCTCCATCGGGGCCTCCTTCAAGAACACCGCGCTGTCCGAAAACGGGTTCTTTGCCGACTGGGAGGTTCGGCCGGACCATAACCTCTGCACGGCGGGATCGGATGCTGGAAAGGTGGATGCCTTTGCGCGATTCATCGAGTCCCGGCCGTCCGACCTGTCGGATCGAACCCTGGTCTGCACGCACGCCACCCTGCGGTTCGCCTACGACCGCGTAGGCCCGGAAGCCTTCAACGGCACCGTGGTCGCCATCGACGAGTTCCACCATGTCAGTGCCGACGAGGAAAACCGCCTCGGTGCCCTGATCGATGGCCTTATGCATCACTCCACGGCGCATGTCGTCGCCATGACGGGCAGCTACTTCCGGGGGGATACCGTCCCGATCCTCCAGCCGGATGACGAGGAACTGTTCGACAAGGTGACCTATACCTACTACGAGCAGTTGAACGGCTACGAGCACCTGAAATCCCTGGGGATCGGCTACCACTTCTACCAGGGGTGCTACCTCGATGCGGTCACGGAGGTCCTCGACACCGACCGCAAGACGCTGATCCACATCCCGAACGTCAATTCCGCGGAATCGACCACCGACAAGTACGGCGAGGTCGATGCCATCATCGATGCGATGGGCGACGTGGATCACCAGGATCCCGATACCGGCCTGCTGCATGTTCGCCGGCACAGTGATCGCCGCATGCTGAAGGTCGCGAATCTGGTCGAGGATGAACTGACGCACCGGACCCGGGTGATGGACTTCCTGCGCACCGTGTCCGATCGCGACGACGTGGACGTGATCATTGCCCTGGGCATGGCGAAGGAGGGGTTCGACTGGCCCTGGTGCGAGCATGTCCTGACGATCGGCTACCGCCGCTCGATGACCGAGGTGGTCCAGATCATCGGCCGCGCGACCCGGGACGCGCCCGGCAAGACCCATGCGCAGTTCACCAACCTGATTGCGCAACCGGACGCGGAAGACGACGACGTGAAGAACGCCGTCAACAACATGCTCAAGGCCATCACGGTTTCACTGCTTATGGAGCAGGTGATGGCTCCGACTTTCCGCTTCCGTCCCCGGGAGCGGGGCGACGCCGCGCTGGCGGAGCCCGGCACCATCCAGGTGGGCGAAGAGGGCGGCCCGCCGCCCAGCAAGCGGGTGCTGGATACGCTCAATGCATCCAGTGACGACATCATCGCCGAGCTGCACCAGCGTGAGGATGTGGCAACGGCCGCGGTGGACCCGGGTGTGGCGGACGAGTATGCCAGCCAGGTGGCGCTTCCCGCGATCATCCGGCAGCGGCACCCCGATCTCAGCGAGGACGAGGTTGAGCATGTCCGAACCGGTATCCAGACGCAGCTTGTCATCAACACCTCCGGCGGCCTGATCGATGAAGCCGACCTCCCGGAAGACGCGAAGATCGCGAAGCCGGACGAACCGTGCGAGGACGAACCGTGCGAGGACGAACCGGGCGAGGACGAACCGGGCGAGGACGAACCGGGCGAGGACGAACCGGGCTCCGTTACAACGACACCGACCGGCGCCGGATACGACGACGAAACCGTTTCGGATCCGCCGCCGTCGCGCGGAGAAAGCACGGGCAACCGCCAGTTCGTGAAGATGGGGGATCGGTTCATCAACATCGAGGACCTGAACATCAACATGATCGATGCCGTCAATCCTTTCCGGGGGGCGTTCGAAGTCCTGTCGAAATCGGTCACAGCCACGATGCTGAAGACGATCCAGGATGTCGTGCAGGCCCGCCGGATCCAGATGTCCGAGGAAGAAGCCGTGATCCTCTGGCCGAAGATCAAGGCCTTCAAGCAGCAGCACGGGCGCGAGCCTTCTCCGCACTCGCATGATCCGATGGAGGTGCGATTCGCCGAGGCCCTGTCCTACCTGCGCAACCGCAAACGGGAGCAGGCCACAGCCGGGAGTGCGTGATGCCACGCTATCGCTCGATCGACGAGGTGTTCGATGACCCGGAGGATCTGGATCTCCTCCAGGTTCGCCCGGCCTCGAAAAGCCCTTCGCCGGATGATCGTCTGGCGCAGGGGTTCGAGGCGATCAATGCGTTCGTGGATGAACACGGTGTCGAACCGACCCATGACGGGGATTTCCATGAACGTTCGCTGGCCCATCGGCTGGACGGGATCCGCCAGAGCCCGGAGAAACAATCCGCGCTGACGGAATGGGACCGGCATGGCCTCCTGACCGGGGCGGGCGATTCAACCGCGACCCCCGAACCTGAAACGCCAGCGCCATCGGACACCCCTGCTTCGCCGGAATCGGCCGACACAAGCCCGACCCCACCCCATGCGGATCCGGCCCCGTCGCCTGCGGAGTCCGATGTCCGCTCGATCGAAGACATCTGGGACGACGATGATCTGGGTTTGCTCGACCCCGGCGACGAATCGATCTTTGCCCCGGGCGATCGCAGCGCACGTCCGCGTGCGCCGGAGACCATCGCGCAGCGGCGCCCATGCGAGGATTTCTGGCGGTTTCGGCCGCTGTTTGATCGGATGCGCGCCCGTCTGGAATCCGGGCAAGCGGAGGCCCCGAGGTTCCAGTTCGAATCGAAGATCGAGGTGGGCGACTACTTCATCGTGTACGGGATGCTGTGCCTGGTGGACTCCGTGCTGGATACCCGAGAAGAGATCGAGGCGCGCAACCCGCGTCTGCGGGTGATCTTCGACAACGGGACCGAGACCGACATCCTGAAGCTGTCCCTGGGGCGCGCGCTCTATGGAGATGAAAACGGCCGCCGGATCGTGGATCCCGACCTGGAGGCGGATCGGATGTCCGGCCTGACCCACCATGACCGTCGCAGTGGAACGGTGTACATCCTGCGCTCGCGCAGCCGGCACCCGGCGCTTCGGGAGTACCGGGATCTGGTGAAGATCGGCTACACCGAAGGGTCAGTGGAAGATCGCATCCGCAATGCGGAGAACGATCCGGCCTTCCTCGAAGGACCCGTCGAGGTGTTCGAGTCGTTTGCCTGCTACAACCTGGATCCCCGGAAATTTGAAGGCCTGGTGCATGGCTTTCTTGCTGAACGCCGGCTTTCCATTCGCATGAAAAGCAAGTCAGGGAAAACGGTTCATCCCCGGGAATGGTTCGCGGTTTCCCCCGAGGATGCGGTTCGGGTGGCGGAGGCCATCGTGGACGGGACGATCGCGCAGTATCGGCTGGATTCTGTTTCCGGGCGTGTATTGGGACGCCAATCCTGAATTACGGTTACCCCTTCCTTTCTATGGGGCATTTTGTCACGCTGGTCTGAAGCGCGAAATCCGGCCGCTCATGTTCGCCGGGAAAGGGGAGAGACCATGAAAGGACTGATCATCGGGCTGCTGGGTGCAGTCCTGTTTCTGGGGGGCCGGCGCGGCACACAGTCAAATGAATTGCAGCACCGATTCTTTCGGGAATACGACGTATCGTGATAATAGCGGGAACACGCTAAGAGGCAGCACCGATTCCTTCGGCAACGAGACCTGGCGGGATAATCGTGGCAATACGATTCGCGGGAACACCGATTCTTTCGGGAACACCACTTACCGGGATAACCATGGCAACACGACTCGTTGCTCAACCGATTCCTTCGGTAACACCCGATGCCGATAGCGTAATTAACCAGGTTTGCATCCGAATCACCCGGGCCCGCCGTCGCGCGGGCCTCTTTGCTTCCCGCCCTCGTGTCGATTGCCTCTCCCACCGGCACCCTCGAGGGCAGGGCGGCGCATTCGCCCCCCCCATGACGTGATTTTTTCGATCGTTTCCGGCAGCATAGGCGATGGACATCGTTCGTACCGGTGTCCGATGCGGACGGAACCGCCCGGCAGAATGCCCCTCGCGGGCGTGGCCGGGCCCGCAAACGCCGGTCACGCCGGATCGACTGCAAGGAGGCCTCATGCTGAACGCTGTGCCGTGCTCCCGGATCACCCCCGATCCTCGTGCCTCCCTTGCGCCACCCCTCACTGACGACTTCCCTCGAGCCTCAATGCCCGGGCCACCTGCGCGTGCCCGGATGGCGGTGCCGTTCGAACGGAACGGGGAGGGTGGCCCGTCGCGTGACCGCTGACGACTCTGAAGCCACTACCACCGGAAGGAATTGATCATGGCCGATTACATGCTCCACGTTCACAGCACCCGCGAACACTTCACCATCGCCCACTGCCAGACGCAGGGGCGTCGCTTCATCCTGAACCGTGTGACCCCCGGTAGCGGACCCATGCCGGACTGCCAGGACCTGGAAGGCCAGACGTTCAAGGACCTCGAATCGATCGAGCGGACCGTAACGGCCCGGATGCGTGATGAAGGCCGGGAGGCGACGCCCAGCACGACCCTTTCCCGCGTGATGCTCGCCCGCGAGATCGGCGAACGCTGGCTGCGCAAAGCAGCGGACGCCATCCACCGGATCCCCGGTGGCCCAACGGCCGAGGACGTGCCCGATGAACAGGTGGCGCCGCAGTCCGACGGTTCGCTGCTGATCTGGGTGGATCTGCCGTCCGAGACCGTGGATCTCCGTGTACCTCCGGAATCCTGGGCCTGGCGGGGCCACTGATCCGCGATCCGACCGGCACCCGCCACGCGATCCTGGCGGGTGCCGGCTATTCGGTTGTTCCGCGGCCGCTCGATCTCCGGCTGCTCGCCCTCGTCACCTGCGTTTGCACAGCCATGTACGCATTCCAGGCATCGGCCGGCCGTGCGCTTCCGGCTCGATCCATCCAGTGCCGGCGCTCCGCCCGCGTCAGGCTATTCCACCAGGCCATGCCTTCCAGGGCATCCCGGGGCGTCGGTTTCGATGCATTGCGCGATTCGTCGTCCATCGAGCTTCCTCTGTTTCACCGGAACGCTGAGTGCCCCTTGGCTGGCGGGGCGGGGCAACCGAGGCCGAATCTCGCCCCCCTTAAAAATAGACAGTCCACCGGTTTTCGGTAGGGTGGCACTGAATCCAACGGAACCGGCGCGAAGCCGGAAGGAGAAAAAACCACCATGAATCGCATGATCGATTATTTCCGGGAACTGGAGCGTTTCCATGACCGCGTGGCCGAAGCCCTCGAATCCGGACAAATCGAGGACCCCGAAATCGACATGGGCCCCGACGCGAAGATGACCCTCTCGGCGCATCTGGAGCGTTGTGAGGCCGCCCGGCCGGCACAGCCCGTTCCGTACGACCTCGACACCGAACTGATGGCGGTGATTAGCACCGGGCATCTTCCGTATCGCGAAGCTCAGTCGGTTACTCAGGGTCTGAAAGACGGGCCGCTGATTGGCATGGAGCGGGAGGAGGGCTTCCTGATCCTCGCCGACCCCCTCCATTCCGACGATAAGCATGCCTTCCCTCAGTTGGACTCGATCCTCGATTGCTTCCACAAGCGGGGGTTCGAGTGGGTTCTGTTCGATCGGGACGGGGCGAAAGTGGAGGCGTTCCCAGTCTTTGACTGGTGATGTGCGTCGACGCGCTTCGGCTGGTTCGGCCCACCAGCCGGAGGCGTCTGAAGAAATGGACAGGGTGGGACACTTATCCTACCTTGGAACCATCAAACACCACCCACTGAAACCGCCGGGCCAAAGCCACTGCCACGGCGCACCAGAAGGAGAGACCGCTATGAGCTACGAAGTCCGAGGGACCCTCCACAATACGCGCGAAGAAGCACTGTCGGCACTGGTCGGTGCCTACGTTTATCCGGATATCGCGCCGGATCGTGATGAGGCGCTGGAGGCGCTGGATACCCCCGGCGATACGGCCGACGAGCTGATCGCGGACTGGGGTGGCGACCTGGGGCCGGGCGAAACGCCCGCAACCGCCATCGAGATCGCCGACCATATCCGGGGCTATCGCTACGCCATTCTCAAGGCGGTCGGGTGCCCGCTGTTCCAGTATCGAGAGGATTCGGGGCATACCGAGGATCTGGAGGCGACCGATCTCGCGTCCGCCATCGACGAGGCCCGCGAGCTTCTTCGCGATGGTGATTGGCCGACTGGGGGCAAGACGACTTACGTTTCTGCGGCTGTGATTGACCCGTATGGCGGTGCGCATGGCGTCGAGGTCGCGATCCACCCTGAAGAACCGGAATGCACCGAGTCGGAACACGACTGGCAGAGCCCGCACGACCTTCTGGGTGGGCTTGAGGAAAATCCCGGCGTCTGGGGCAAGGGAGGCGGCGTGGTGGTCACCGAGGTCTGCCGTCACTGCGGCGCTTATCGGATCACCGATACCTGGGATCAGAGCCAGGGGCCGGAACCGGTCGAGACGATCCAGTATCGTGAGGCCGACGATGCCTCGACCGCGTGGGTGCGGGCCAACCAGGCGCCGTCCGTGCTGCGGTCGTTGATCGAGGACAAGGGGCACGACCGGGTCCTGTCCGCGCTCCGGGACTTCGAGGACGATCCGGATGCCTGGATCGATGAAGACGACATGGACATCAAGGTCGAAGGTGAATGGCTCAGGGGGGAGCGTTTCGCGGATCTCGTGGATCGCCTCGACGACGATCTGCGTTGGCCTTACTGAATCTGCACGAGGACTCGGCAATGGCAAATACCAAATCGAACGCCTCGGTCATGGAAATCGACAGCGAAGGCGGGCTTTCCCGCCAGGTAACTTTCTTTTGCGGGCTCCAGCCGCGTGAGTTCACGGTGGATGCCCTTCGAGCCGATTTCTCGTTTCGTTTCGAGCTCGAGCCTTCGTTTGGCACCCCGGGCACACTCGACGCCAGGATCCGTGTCTTGGTACGACGGGATGGGATGTACTCAGGATCCTTTCATGCCCGCGCCGGAGACCTGGTGGTCGTCGAGACCTCGGCGACTCAGGGTGAGGCCGCCCGGCCTGGCTTTTATCGAATAACCGCGGATGCCACCTTCGAGCCGGCACCGCCGGAGGATCTGGAGGTAGCCCGGCAGAAGGCCGCCAAAGCCCTGAAAACGGCGGATGCACCGGGCCTCCTGCGGGCCGCCCATGCGCTGCATGGGTCGCTGGAGTCCGTTACCGATGCGATGAGCTACCGCCAGTCGCTTCACCCGGAATCCGGATCCGAAGGCCAGAATTCGACGGGGTAGGATACGGGTGCTACCTTAATACTACCGGCACAAACGATGTCGGCTTCACTGAAATCGCCGGGCTCACCGCCACGGCGCACCGGAAGAAGGAGATCGAAAAATGCAGAACGATACCCGACTCGAAACCCCCTTTGACCGCCATGCCCCGGTCATCGGAAAACGGCTGTTCCGCCTGGCGCTGGAATGGAGCCGGACCCCGGAACTTCCGGGGACGCAGAAAGAACGCGAAGACCGGATCCAGTCGATCCGTTCGCGCAAGCAGGTCATCCATGGCTCGCGATCGAAGAAGGCGGCGCGCGAAGCGGTCGAAGCCGCGGCGATGGATATCGAGCGTGAACGCCGCGAGCGAAATAAGCGTCGTGCGGAAATGGCGATCGGTGTGTGCCGGATTGATCCTTACTGGTTGAAGCGGAAACAACCTCGGGAAGGTCGCCGAATGCTGGCCAAGCCCCCTCGCGGCCGGGATGCTGTCACTCTCCCGCAAGGCGACCTGGAAACGCGACTGCATGAACGGGTCGAAGCCTCGGTCCTGAAAGAACTGTATGACGGCTATCGTGTGAACGGCGCCGGCGTGGACACGGTTCATCTGACCCGGGATCCGGCGCAGGTCGGTGTCCGTCAGTCCGAGGAACTGGACTTGAAGTATTACAAGCGGGTCCAGTACCCGAAGAAGGTCACGCATACCCGGATTACCGTGCCTCGGGACTGGCGGGTGCGTGTTGGGGGAGCCGGTCTGTCTCAGGTGGGCGGAATGCTGACGCTGGACGCCCAGCGCCTCGAAGGCGCCCCGGATCGCATCACCGTTTACGCCGCGGTCTGGCTGCATCAAGGCCGGGGATACGATCTCGGCCATCGGCGTGGGTACATTGCCGTCGGCCTCGGCGACAACTATCACGCGGATACCGTGGACAAGGCGATGGCGGGCCTTCGGCGCAAGATTGGTCTGAAGAAGGCCGATGCTGATCTCGCGAATGCGCTGGAGCATCACGGCATCGAGGGCATCGTACAGAACCACCCCGATATCACCGTGACCGTTCAGGACGCGCGTAACACCGGCTCTTGCGAGTACGGCATTCAGTCCTGGTGCCACCGGACAGGCCTGCCGTACGAGAAAGGGGAGGCGCCGCTGGCGGACGTCTATCAGGCATACCAGAAAGCTCCGCTCCCCGAGGCAAGGGCGGCGATCCTGCGGGCTCTGCGTCGACAGAAGAAGGCCGTCCTGAAAACGGTCGCCTGACCGTGTTCGGCCCCGGTACTGGCCGGGGCCGACCCAAGGGGTATTCCTGATGGGGCGATAGACCGAATCACTGCGGCGCCCTGAAGGGCGCCCATCTGGACGAATCCGACTATCGCCGGCACCTGGAGCGAAAGTATCTCGGCCGCGATAGCCAAGACCATGCGAGGGAAAAGATGAAGCGGAGTATTTACTGTTCCGAGCCGATCGAGAAGCTGCTGTCTCAATACGACCCGGGTGACGATGGGGAGCCCATGCGCTCCACCAGCGGCGCCATCAATACGGCCGTTGATCGCTACCTGGAGGTGGTGCGCCGTTCGATGCCTACCTTCCAACTGAACGAGTGGGGCCTGATCTTCGAGTCGCTCAATGGCGTCTGGATGCAGGAGGGCGCCGGGATGATCGAGGGGTCACTGAAGCTGGGCATCAGCGACAGCATCAGCCTGGATCGTCTCGACCAGAAATGGGAAATTGACGGGGATGCGCTTCTGGCGAAGCTTCAGGCGCTCACGTACTGTCAGCAGGTGGCGATTATCGACGCGGCCGAACGGTTCTGGGCGCAGCCCAATCGGGGCAGCACGCTCCGCGAGGAAATTGCCCTGGTCGTAGAGGAACGCTGTATTGAGGATTGATTGACCCGAAGGGTGAAGCCGGCGGCTCAACTGAGCCGCCGGTGTGTGAAAATTCACACGGTTAATCACTGCCTGTACATGGCCGTTCTTTCGCTTTCATGCCGCCCCTCCAGAAGATCCGGAACACGCCAGTTCCAACCACTACCCTATCGGGCAGTTCTTCCACCACTATGCGACGGTCCTCAACCAGCGCGGGCTTGAAGACATTTCAACCACTACCCCGAAGGGTAGTTCTTCGACCTTGGTTCGGCGGCCTCACCCGGTTTCCGATTTCCGTCTTCCAACCACCACCCCAAAGGGCAGTTCTTACACCCAGGATCTGTCCACGCTGCGCCGGCTGACCGGGCTCGCCCTACAACCACTACCCCGCAGGGCAGTTCTTCCACCACGGTGAGCCGTGCTACGGAATACCGGGCCGCGAACGACCTTACAACCACTGCCCCGTAGGGCAGTTCTTCCACCATTCGCGCTCGGGTTTCGGCGCGCGCGCGGCAACGTCGCTTACAACCACTGTCCCGTAGGGCAGTTCTTCCACCGAGTGGTTCCAACCACTGCCCTGCCGGGCAGTTCTTCCACCGTGGAAATCCCTTGACCGATTGGCTCGGTGGCTCCGCGTTCCAACCACTACCCCTTGGGGCAGTTCTTCCACCACGAGGCGGTGGACGACGCGCCCCGGCGCGGGTTCTGGTTCCAACCACTACCCCTTGGGGCAGTTCTTCCACCACCTATCGATTACGAATCGATCCAGCGGCATCCTAGTTCCAACCACTACCCCTTGGGGCAGTTCTTCCACCGCCATTTGAGGCTGACGCCTACAAAATGGCACCACACGTTCCAACCACTACCCCTTGGGGTAGTTCTTCCACCGGGGGATACCACGCGACGACGAGATCCGATTCTTGGTGGTTCCAACCACTACCCCTTGGGGCAGTTCTTCCACCTCGGCTGGTTTATCTATCTGGATTTCCAACTCGAAGATCGTTCCAACCACTGCCCTGCCGGGCAGTTCTTCCACCTACCAAAAAGGCGCGCTGAGCCGTCACAGCCATCGCCGTTCCAACCACTGCCCCGCCGGGCAGTTCTTCCACCCAGGGATATATCCCCAGAGCATATCGAATCGGATGAAGTTCCAACCATTGCCCCGCAGGACAGTTCTTCCACCAGACTTCGTTGCACCCCGCCACCAATGCGGCTCTCGAGCCCCATTTGCGAGCGGTCCGCCTTCGCGGCCTTCACTGATGCCCCGGCGGAACTCGCAACCTGCCACACACCGCATCCCTGCGCCAACGAGCACTCCCGGCACCGAAAGCGCCAGAGCGGTGCTCGCGTGGCAGCGGCAACATCAGAGCCGGTCCGTACTGGGAATCCAGACGGGATGCACCCGATCCTGGCGCCATTATGGGCGGTTCCATTTCTCCAGATTGTCCAAGATCGACGCTGCGTGTATCAGCGTTGGATTGCCACAGCCCCGAAGGGCTATTCTTCCACCATTGAATTGCCGGGGCCACCAACCACTACCCCTTGGGGCAGTTCTTCCACCGCGATATCTCGGCAAAACCCCGCACCATCTCTATGACGTTCCAACCACTACCCCAAAAGGCAGTTCTTCCACCCTCGGCTTCACGGGGTCCATCGAGGTCTACCCCTCGCAGTTCCAACCACTGCCCCGCAGGACAGTTCTTCCACCTCTGGCACGACGACACTGACACGATCGCATCCATGCGTTTCCAACCACTGCCCTGCCGGGCAGTTCTTCCACCCTCACCGCCGAGTTCCTGGCGCGGGAGATCCGCAGGTTCCAACCACTACCCCAAAAGGTAGTTCTTCCACCTGGGCGAGGGGACACGGCAGACCGGCCGGGGGCGGCGTTCCAACCACTACCCCAAAAGGTAGTTCTTCCACCACGCAATGAACGCGCAGCGCTTCGGCTTGCTTATCGTTCCAACCACTACCCCGCAGGGCAGTTCTTCCACCGCAACGACCACAGTGACCGGCAGCTATCGCTCATTCGTTTCCAACCACTACCCCGCAGGGCAGTTCTTCCACCGCGAAACAGATGCTGGATACCGTGCAGGCGCTGCATTTCCAACCACTACCCCGAAGGGCAGTTCTTCCACCCGCACGAGGTGTCCAGGGATCCGGGGGCGGTACACCTCTTTCCAACCACTACCCCGAAGGGCAGTTCTTCCACCGGACTTCGCTGCACCCCGCCACCAATGCGGCTCTCGAGCCCCATTTGCGAGCGGTCCACCTTCTCGGCCTGAACCGATGCCCCGACGGTGTTCGCAATCTGCCACACACCGCATCCCTGCGCCAACGAGCACTCCCCGGCACGGGGAGCGCCAGAGCGGTGCTCGCGTGGCATCGGCAACATCAGAGCCGGTCCGTACTGGGGACCCAAACGGGATGCACCCGATCCTGGCGCCATTATGGGCGGTTCCGTTTCTCCAGATTGTCCAAGATCGACGCTGAATGGATCAGCGTTGGGTTACCACAGCCGGAAAGCTGTTCTTGCGCCGTTGCCCCCACAGCAAAGCCGAAGAGCTGTCATTGATTTCCAACCACTGCCCCGCAGGGGCAGTTCTTCCACCGAGTGGTTCCAACCACTTCCCAGTAGAGCAGTTCTTCGTTCCAACCACTGCCCCGCAGGACAGTTCTTCCACCCTCGAAACCTCCGAGTACCTCTCGTCTGAGATCCTCCGTTCCAACCACTGCCCCGCAGGACAGTTCTTCCACCCTCCTTGTCTTCATCCATAAACGACTGAGACGGTTCGTTCCAACCACTGCCCCGCAGGACAGTTCTTCCACCGGCTGTATCGCCGCGAGGTACGCATTGTTGGCGGGCCGTTCCAACCACTGCCCCGCAGGACAGTTCTTCCACCAGACTTCGTTGCACCCCGCCACCAATTCGGCTCTCGAGCCCCATTTGCGAGCGGTCCACCTTCTCGGCCTGAACCGATGCCCCGACGGTATTCGCAATCTGCCACACACCGCATCCCTGCGCCAACGAGCACTCCCCGGCACGGGGAGCGCCAGAGCGGTGCTCGCGTGGCAGCGGCGACATCAGAGCCGGTCCGTACTGGGAATCCAGACGGGATGCACCCGATCCTGGTGCCAGTAGGGCGGCTGTTTCTCTCAAATTGTCCAAGATCGACGCTGCGTGTATCAGCGTTGGATTGCCACAGCCCCGAAGGGCTGTTCTTTCACCTTTATGCGCGTTCACCTACCTAGCAGGTAGCTCAGCCTCTAACCACTACCCCGGAGGGCAGTTCTTCGACCTCGGTTCGGCGGCCCCAACCGGTTTCCGATTTCCGTCTTCCAACCACCACCCCCAAAGGGCAGTTCTTACACCCAGGATCTGTCCACGCTGCGCCGGCTGACCGGGCTCGCCCTACAACCACTACCCCGCAGGGCAGTTCTTCCA